>JAJNBM010000024.1 GCA_021156165.1 Gammaproteobacteria bacterium
CCGCTGCTATTTCCCACCTCAACCATTAATACGCCTCCTGGATTTAAGTGGCGCGCGGCCTCATTGAGTAGCCGATGGACAATGTCTAAACCATCCCTTCCCGCAGCTAACGCGGATGTGGGCTCATGGCGGTATTCTGGCGGCAAACTCGCCATATCTTCCGCATCCACATAAGGCGGATTGCTAATAATTAAATCAAAAGTTTGAGCGGCAGGAATATCTTTAAACACATCGGACTGTAGTAAATGAACCTGATGTTCCAGTTCATATTTAGCGACATTGATTTTAGCAACGTCTAGCGCACTTGAGGAAATATCCGTCGCATAAATTTCAGCCGAGGGTAAAGCCAAAGCGGTGGCAATGGCCATGCAGGCACTGCCCGTACCTACTTCTAATACCGATTGTATTGTTTCAGCAGCTATCCAGGGCGAAAATTGCGCTTCTATGATTTCTGCAAAGGGCGAGCGTGGGATCAAAACCCGTTCATCTACATAAAAAGGCATACCCGCAAACCAAGCCTCGTGGGTTAAATAAGGTACTGGTATTCTTTCCTCAATACGGCGGACTAACTGACTAAATAAGGTAGCCTTTTCATGCGGCAATAAGCGACAATTCCATACCCATTCGGGGGTATCCAGGGAGAGAGACAAGCTTCCCAAAATAAGCACTGCCATATCATCCCAAATCGCAGTCGTACCATGCCCACAATAAAGGTTGGCTAAAGCTGCTTGGGAGGCGGCAAAACGCAAAAAGTCACCTAAAGTATGTAGACTTTCGCTCACTTCTGCTTGTAACTCAGTTAATTGGCTCATAGAAAAATACATATAATAAAATTAGGGATCAATAGTATACAAGGTAAAGGGTTATTTTTCTATACTCATAGCAGTTAGTTCTATAGGGCAGAAGAATGGCTCGCGAGCATCAGGAGTGTAGTACTCTACATGACGGATGCGAGATGGGCGAAAGCACCCCTTAAAAATCAAATGCGAAGAGTAGATGTTAAAAAAACCTGCCAGAAGAAAGTGGGGTGTGTGTTATACAAAAATTACCTTGACTCCCCCGAGATCAAGGGTTCTTCTTGTATCCTTCCATACCACTTTTTCCAGCAGGTCAGGGCATAGCTTCGTGTTCTAGACAGCAAGGCTATCCGGAACCACAAAGGATATTTATCAAAGTTTAATAATGTAAGATCAGCAGCCAGCCTATCTTACCTATGATGCGCGATGATAAACATCTCCCGCAGGAGGCTTATGTGCTGTGGAGAAGACATACACAGCAGCCTAAGCTTTACACTTAATACTTTAAAACATTTAATTTAAATTGTCAATTGAATTTTTTCTTTTTTTACTGTCTTTTAATAAAAAAGATGCGTTTGCACATAGTTTAGTGTATAATGGTTCAGACTTAAATGATGAATAATTAATCAGTTAGCGTACATAATACACATTTGGAGATTATAGGAATGTCAAAATTAAGCACCGTCTTAAAAGCTTTAATGCACGACGTAGGGATAACCGTCACCGAATTAGCTAGGCAAACTGGCGTAGGTCAGCCAGTTATTCATCGCATGGCTTCGGGAGAAACCGATAACCCCAAAGTTGGCTCATTAAGCCCCATTGCCAAGTTTTTTGGTATCAACATCAGCATGCTAGTAGGCGACGAACCCTTATCCCCTACCCGCTTTGCAGGCAGTTACAACCCTTACTACCGCAGTTGGAGCCAATTGCCTTTGTTAAATTGGGAACAATGTGTTGCTTGGCCAGAAAAGCATTTGCCTGCTGAAATTTGCAGTACCATTTCCACAGAGTCGAATGTTACAGACAAAGCGTTTGCCGTGCGTATGGAAGATCACACCATGGAGCCACAATATCCTAAAGATACTTTGATGGTCTTTGAACCCAGTATTGCGGCGAGTGATAAAGACATAATCGCCATCCATGTAGAGGGTCAAAATAAAATTCAAGTCAAACAGCTCATGTTAGATGGCAAAGATGTGTATTTGAAACCTTTAAATAGCGATTTTGAGATTAATCGTGTGGATAAGCCATACCGTATTTTAGGCGTGTTAGTGCAATCCTTGACCGAATACTATCAAGAAAAATTGCGCAAAGAAGTTGAACCAGAAGAAGCTTCACCGGTAAAAAAGAAAAAGTTTTCTAAAGAAGAAATACTATAATAGCTCTCCTCTGCTACAAAGACCGCAAAAGCACAGATTGGAATGTGGCTTTGCAAATAGGTTCGTAGGGCCGCCCCTGAGGTTGGTCATACAGGGTACAAGGCATGAAGGCCTATCCCTACGCTTTTAATATGGGGTGTGATTATAGCAATGCATTTTGGCGTACTCGCTAACATCATTATAGTTCTATTTGCAGCGGTACTCGTCTCCACCGTTTTACGGCGGTTACGATTACCGCCCATTTTAGGCTACTTACTTGTCGGCATGATAGTCGGCCCTTACGGGCTGGACTGGATTGCGGATTCGAAAAGCGTAATCGACTTAGCCGAATTTGGTGTAGTTTTTTTGATGTTCACCATCGGCCTAGAGTTTTCTTTACCCAAGCTCATCGCCTTAAGGCGCAGCGTACTGGGTTTAGGTAGCTTACAAGTCGTTATCACCAGCGCTGTCACAGGCTCCTTGGCTTTTTGGTACGGCTTTAACCTCACTGCGTCACTGGTAGTGGCGGCCACGATTGCCATGTCGTCTACGGCTATAGTGAGTAAGCAGCTGAAAGATCAATTGGAACTCAATCAGTCTCACGGTAAAAATGCGATTGGCGTGTTACTATTCCAAGATCTAGCCGTTATTCCCTTCTTAATTTTAATCCCCAGCTTAGCTAATGGCGAGCATAATGTGTGGCGGCCATTGGTTGAATCCCTGCTGAAAGGCGGTTTAGTGCTATTGGTCATGTTGTCGTTGGGGCGTTGGGTAATGCGTCCTTTATTTTATGAAATTGCTAAGGCCCGCTCATTAGAATTATTCACTCTCACTGTATTATTGGTTACCCTGTCTGCGGCTTGGTTAACCGAAATCGCCGGGTTATCCTTAGCCTTAGGCGCTTTTTTATCCGGTATGATGCTGGGGGAAACTGAATATCGCCATCAAATTGAAGTGGAAATTAGACCTTTCCGCGATGTTTTATTGGGCTTATTTTTTATTTCTATAGGCATGTTATTAAACTATCGTATCTTAGGCACAGCCTTATTACCTTTGCTGATGTTAATCCTGATGATCACTGTCCTCAAAGCCATCATCCTCTACGGCTCAGCACGCTTACTGCGCATAGCCAATAAAGACAGCTTAAAAACGGCTCTGGTATTAGCTCAGGGGGGTGAGTTTGGTTTTGCCCTATTATCGATTTCTTTTGGACAAGATATTATCCCGGTTACCCATGGGCAAGTGATCTTAGCCGCCTTAGTTTTTAGTATGGCCATCTCGCCCTTTTTAATTCGTTATAATGAAAAAATCGCTTGTTTTTTCTTAAAAAAGAAAAAAGAACCGTTAGTTTCCCCTCCAGCTAAGATCAATCAAGAAGCCTTACAACGCGTGAGCACCCTCCAAGATCACATCATCATCTGCGGCTATGGTCGGGTGGGACAAAATATGGCGCGCTTTTTGGAACGGGAAAATTTTAATATCATTGCCGTTGATATGGATCCCAAGCGGGTTATAGACAGCGAATTAGCCGGTAACACCGTTATCTTTGGTGACTCTAGCAATTTAGCTTTGTTAAAATCGATTGGTTTGGAGAAAGCGCGTGCGTTGGTCTTTAGTTTTGTAGACGGCCATACTGTATTAAACGTATTACCACAAATTCGTAAAGAATTACCGAATTTGCCAGTATTAGTACGTACCCGCGATGATTCGCAATTAGCACTGTATCAAAAAGCAGGCGCCACTGAAGTTGTTCCTGAAACTCTAGAAGCAAGCCTGATGTTATCCTTTCAAACCATGATATTACTGCATGTTCCGCCCCGTAAAGCCATGAGGCACTTAATGCATGCGCGTAAAAATCGCTATCAATTTTTGCATGAGTATTTTCCGGGCGAAGAATTAGAAGACAGCGCGGATATGACGCCAGAGAAAAAACAGTTGGCTGTCGTTACCCTAGATCAAAAGGCTCATGCGATTGGCGCATTGGTTAAAGACCTAGCTTTGGAAAATGTGGCCTTAACCGCCGTGCGCCGGGGTGGTATACGCGGCGATGAACCTTCGCCTAATACCGAATTAAGAGAACAGGACGTATTGATTCTCTATGGCACGCCCCAACAATTGGCAAGAGCCGAGAAAAAATTGCTGCAGGGGTGAGCTAGAGAAAAAGGTTAATTAAGGGAATGAAAAATTAATTCGAGAAAAACCAGTAAACTTAAAGTTGGCACTACTGCTGACTATGAGCCATTTAGTTATTTTCAGCAAAATACTTACAGCGGCTTTGATATTGAACTAATACAAAAATTGACAAATAACCTTGGTGTCACCATTCAATTTATAATAACGACCTGGGCTAATCTTGGAAAAGATTTGGAAGCTGGGCTATTTGATATGGCAGTTGGTGGTATATCTCTTACTGAAAGCCGACAACAGAAATTTTTGGTATCAAGCCCCATCATGTTAGATGGGAAAGCTATACTAGCTAATAAAAAACATTATAATAAAATTAAAACTATTGCCGAGGTTGATGTGCCCGAAATGACTGTTATTGTAAATCGTGGCGGGACTAATGAATTGTTTGTCAAAGAAAATATTAGTGCCGCTAAAGTGATCACTACAGATGACACTATGTCAATCTTTAATCGATTAGCTCTTGGTGAAGCAGACGTTAGTTTACCGACCGACTAGAAGCTATTTATAGACAAAATTTAAACCCTAGACTTTATATTGTAGATCCAATAAATCTTTTAACCACTCCAGTTGGCTATGGCTATATTTATAGAAGAGATAATATAAAATTAAGAAATCTCATTGACGTAAATCTAAAAGAGTTTATGGTTCAGAAGAATTTCAAAATATTATTTACCCGATTTTTTAACTTTGATATTAATTAGTTTAAAGCCATTTTAATACCCGCCACTTGGAGATAATACAATATTTGGTTACATGTTAAGGCAGAGAAAATAGTCTACAGCTTTTGCCAGCTCTCTACCGAGTCCTAATATACCCAGTGGTTTTCTAATTAAAATTCTTTACAGTTAAGCCAAAACCGTCCCTACCAGCCATTTCTTTAACTGATTGCTCTTCCACCACTCGGCCAATCAATTCAGGAACAAATACTCCATCCCTACTTAATTCGTCATACACTAGATAGTTATGCGTTTGTCCTTGCAGTGCAATAAATTGAATTGCTGCTCCTGCTCGGCGCAATACATCTGTTATAAAGACAGAGTCTCCCAACAGCACATCACAACTACCCACAATCACAGTAATGAATGGCAACATCTTAAGCTCATCAGCTGACCAAAGCGCTGGACAATACTCTGCTTCATTTCCTTTGCAACCTACTGGTAAATACCAATACGCCATTATTTCTAGTACATCAGCGCCAACAGCAATCGTATCACTATTTTGTTGTGCTTGGTAAGGCCCTTTTCTCGCAACAGATAATGACAGATCCATCCATGAACTTAATAAAATTAATTGTGCAATTTTAGAGAAAAGAGATGGAGCTTCTTTTTGAAGATTCATGGCGAGTGTTAAAGCCATATGTCCACCCGAACTCCAACCCATCAAAATGATCTGCTCTGAAAAACCTAAAGAAACAGGATCATTTAAAAGTGTTTGCAAGAAATGGCTCGATCGCATCATGATCTCAGGTGCTTTTGTTTCTGGTGCTAGCGGATAGGCCGGTAAAATGATGTTACAAGGAGTTAATGCCGCAACATTCGCCATAAATGCTTTATGTGCAAATAATGTATTCAAACAAAATCCTCCCCCATAAAACATAATCAGTGTGGGTATAGACTCTGAATGCTCAGCCCGCAGCACATAGCAATCCATTCCACCTATGTTTTCCTTCATATAGGTGTTAGATGTTAAACCTTTGGGATACGGTAATGACTTGCCCACCAGCGATACCGTAACAGCATCCCGCAAGGCTCCCACCAGCGGAGCAGATACTGCTGCAGCCGCAGGTGTGGAGACAGCTAAATCAGCTGCAAATGCTGCTGTGCGTGGAGCAAGCACAGCGTCATCCGGATTATAAACTTCCAATAAAAGATCGTTTTCAAATATCATTTTTTACCATTTCCATACTTTAAAAAACATCCATCTACCTGCTTAAAACAGATTAGAGTATCATCCAGTAAAGATGTAAAGTGTTATTATTCTTTAGAAATCACAATGTATCCACGATGCATATTACTTAAAGAATCTAAACCTTGCGACATGGACTGATAAAGTTCTTTCGTTGAGATCCAAACTGGTGGATATTTATATCTGGCTACATCTAATAGAAGAAATTTATCGACAGATTGATCGTAAGCCGCCAGTGGAGAGAAATGTCCGCACCCAACTTCTCCAATAACCTCTCTACAAAAATTAATTAGGACAATTCTATCGGTACTGGATACTGCAGATATAGCCTCTTCCCGAAATTTCTCAATGGAAGTCCTTTTATCTGCATGCCGAGTGGATACTTTTAAACCATAGGATGCCAACAACTTAGCATTCTCGTCTAATGTAACTCCGGAATGATATACCTTTGCTGGCGTTGTGACTCGCAACTGATCTGCTCCAAAAAAATCATCTTGAGTAAACATACTATAGGGATAATACTTTACGGTAAGTGGAGGAGTAACATTCAGGGCATTCAGGGCCATAACATCGGATGCAATTGCGCACCAACTTAGCCCTTCCTGTGAAACAAAAAACTCTGACAATCTCCAGTAGGATTGTTTATGGTTGCTTTCATAAAATAATTTTTGACCTAGATCTGAATCCAAAGTAATAAGGTTGCTGGGGACGTTCTGTTGTGCATAAACTACTGTAACAAAGCCTGCCATAAGGTAACAGATAAAACGGCTCTTTTTTAAAATATATTTTTTCATATAAATTCCATCCCTATTTCAATTTTATTCTCTCAGTACGCGAGCATTTTATATCAAGGGCTTTTATCATTTCCCACACTTCCCCCATTTTCCCCCTCCTTCCCTACTATCTACAATTTAACTATTCATTTGCATTCTCAATAACTCATATCTATTCACATCATGCTCGAGGCTTAACATGCTAGGCTTTGTTCTATACGTGCGGCAAAAGGCAAAACCATTTTTGAGCACCGTTTTGTTCGATTCTAAATTTTTTACATTAGGTTCGCAGATTATTTTCTTTAATTTAAAATGCTGAAAATAATACGGGATAGCTTCTCTGAGATAAAAACTGCCCAATCCTTGGCGTCTTAATTCAGGAGTCCATATGTGAAAATGTATATACGCTTCATTCCCATAGTCTATTTTATTGATCCCAGTATGTCCTATAGCAATATTGTCTAAAAAAAGTCCCAAATAATAAAATTGGCGTTCCTGTAGAGGTTTGAGTGTGTCCTCTATTAGCATTTGTATCCATTGTCCACGGGAGGGCAAATTCTCTCGATCCGTTCCCATGCGTGCATCATCTTCTGGCGAAAGATAGAGAAAATAATCTACAACCTTTGCCAACTCATTACCGAACAATGGTCGAATAGACCTCAGACTAATCGAGGACTGTGTTTGCATTTTTCTATCTCTCCAAATTTACAAGATCTTAGCCTATGCTGGGAAGATTGCAATCACAACCGACCAACTTAGAAACCAGGGTATAAAACTCATATGGATTTTCAAGCATTGGCCAATGGGTAGCGTCTTTTATTATCTCTAACGGCGTCTTGCTATTAAGAATAAACTCTCTATCATTTAATAAAGGACTTTTTTCACCGCCTATATAAACTTTTTCACACACTAATTCGATATATTTTTTTCCTGAATAACCGTGACAGGTTAGTTCATATACTTGTGTCGCCCAAAAGTATAACGCATCTGGATCAACGGTCTTTATTTTATCCGCATATTCACGAAAAATTTTTGATGATGATAGTGATAAGCTATCCACCATATAATTTTGAAAATCCCGTGGATCCGAATACGCTATAGATTTACTGCTACTCCGTGTTAAATCCTCTACAAGAATGCCTTCCACATTGAGATATGTTTCTAAATGAACTTTTCCAGATAGGAGGAGATTGGCACAAACCATATTCCCTAAAACAACCCCTGCAGAATGCCCAACAATATAGATAGAACCCTGCCTAGAGTTGAGCGAAATAATCGCAGTGGCAACCATATTAGCAAGCTCGCCGAGTGTAGAGGAGGAACTTTTCTCTGCCTTCCCAAATCCTGGGAAATCAATAATAAATATATTAACTTTCTCAGTATTAAGATATTCAAATGCATTATCAAAAGAACCGGCATCCCCTAATCCATGAAAAAACCATATATTTTTTGCTTTTTCATTTATTACATCCGATGTTTTGACATAAATATTATTAAACTTTACTATCTTCATGATTTATCCTTGAGCTTTTAATCAACATCCTCGTCAATAAACTAGCCAGAGTTCCCTGGTTTTACAACATGTCCTTTTCTAGAATCTTCTAAACCTTTAGTCACCTTCTTTAAAGCTGTTTTATTGTCAAACAACCACTTTTCACGTACAGGGATCTCTGCATAAGGCTCTAAGATAATTCTGCCAGATGCACCGCCACATTTCTTGGAAGTAATGCGGTAACATATACATACCACTAATAATAAACCTATACTGCACAGCGGAACTGGGGGTAATAATAGAAGCGTAAAGAGCCAACACACGCTCAGAATAGTAGGAATAAAAAAGCTACTGAGTATGCCTCGCCTTATTACTATTAAAATAAAAATGGATAGTGCCGACAAGACCATACCCAAAAACCAAATAATATCGCTGGTTTGTGATAAACGGATATTCTCTCCAGCTTCCGCACGTGCTTTAATGCCTATTAAAGTGCGTCTTTCCATAATAAAATGAAAAGGAATAGCTATATAATGAGCGAATTTTTCCTGCAGATTTTTACTTCTTGTCGTTTGTGTTCTTACGACCAACCGCGTCTGTTGGCTATTAATTGACTCTAATAAAAATGTTCCCCAATTCTCTAAAACCAATGTTTCCTCTGGTTTAATAGACAGGACTTTGAAATTATAGGGAATGATACTCTGCTCTTCCTGAATGGAACCTCGAACCATATCTCCTACTTGTAGATCTTTAAATTGAGGTTCTCTTAGATCTTCATTCTGATTTACATAACCTAATGGCTTTTCAATAAACTCATAGCTATAAAATCCAGCCCTATCCGCACCTAGCTGCATCAGCCATTTCCAGACATCCGATTTTGTCGCATTGATAGAAATTGCTCTTGTAGACGTAATTTCTAAGTTCTTATCATCGCCAGTCAATGGCATGGATATTTCCTTTTTAGAAGCGCCCCAGGTTGTAATGATGGGTTTTAAATATACGGCGTAGAGCAGTAATTGAATTACGCTGATGAAAAGTACAATTAATATTGGTTTAAGTATGTTATACATTTACTTTTACTACTTCACCCTTCTCATCAACACAACCCCTACTCCCGTAAACAGCAACAAGGGGATCAATGCGGCAAATATAGGTGGGATCTGATACAGTAAACAGAAAGGGCCTATAAATTGATTGACGATATAAAACAAAAATCCCAAGCTCACTCCCGACACTAAACGCAACCCCATAGTGGCGCTGCGCAATGGGCCGAAGATAAACGGAATGGCTAAAAACATCATCACGCAGGCTATCAGAGGCGCAAAAATTCTTTGCCAAAAATTTAAAGCAAAATCAGCGGATCGCAAAGCATTTTGATTCTGATAATAGATGATTTTTTGCAGCTTAAGTAAAGTCATTTGATTGGGTTCAGTGGAGGTGATGCGTAAAATGAGAGGATCTAATTGCAACGGCCACCATTGTTCAGCCGCAGTATCCGACGTGGTTTTATCTGCTGTGAGATGGGTAATTTGCACGGATTTCACTTCCCAGCCATTGCCTTTATGGATGCCTTCTTTGGCAAAACTAACAGAGGTTAAATGATGTGCGTTATCAAATTGGTACCGAGTTAACCCTGCTACCGTGCCATTACGATTAACGGCGTCAAAATGGAAAAAACTATCACCTTCACGCGCCCATATACCGTATTGTGTAGCCACCGCTTGGCCGTGGCTACGCGCAATAGCCTTCATAATTTGCGCCTCATGGTTTAATTTAGGTGCTAGCGTTTCATAGAATACGCAAACGATAAGCACAAATACCAATATAGAGCTTAAAATAATGCGCACAATTTTCATTAAGGTCATACCCGAGCTGCGCATCACCACCAATTCACTGTGGCTAGCCAAATGCCCTAGCCCCATCAAAGCGCCTAAAAGACCCGCCATAGGAAACATAGTGTATAAATCATTGGGCATAATCATTAAAACATAAAGCACCGCATTCCATAGGGTATAATTGCCATCCCCTACATCCTTAAATTCAGTCATAAGCTGCACAAAAAAATCCATACCCAAGAATATCAACAACACTATCAATGTCGTGGTGGTAATGACCCTGAATAAGTAGCGTGATAAAATAGTCATGCTGTTTTATTCCAAAACTGCAAGCGTTTCCACATTTTCTGCCAACGGTGTTTACCCATATACAACGATAGCGCTATTAATAATAAAACCATATGCAAAAACCACAATCCTATATAGGAGGGAATGGCGCCATCTTCTAACCATCCTCTGGCCACAAATTGCATATTCGCATAAACCGTATACAGTAAAACAGCTGGCACCAATTTACGGTACCGGCCTTGCCGTGGATTAACCCGGCTCAGGGGTAAGGCCAATAGGACTAAAATAGGCACTGACAAAGGCATCGAGATCCGCCACTGCAATTCCGCCATGGCTTTTTTATTGCTAAACGCTTGCGCCCATAAATCGCCTAGAGCTAAACTATCGTAGCTCATTTTAGTTTGGATGACACCAGCATCGGGAATGCGTGCACCATATTGCTGGAAATGAACCACGCGGAAATTACGCTCTCCCGGAACCCCGCTGTATTCTATGCCCT
This sequence comes from Gammaproteobacteria bacterium, assembly GCA_021156165.1. GTDB lineage: Bacteria > Pseudomonadota > Gammaproteobacteria > UBA1113 > UBA1113 > VFKP01. Next base: position 11,135 of record JAJNBM010000024.1, read on the forward strand.
TTTCCGCTACCACAAATGACCCATCTAATGTTTTACTCTGCATTTGATACGCTTTGTCCGCGGATAACACGCGCCATACGGGTACTTTGGTGGCAACATCTAGGCCGTTGATTTTCTGATGAACAGTCTTCGTCTCTCTCTTCGCTATAAAAATATTTTCGGCCGCTTGTGTTGCATTATCCACATTTTCTACATAAACAACATTTTGATCGTTAAGTGTTTTAAAACGCCCTGGAACCAGTGTATTAATGATAATAGTAGCCGGATTAGTGGCCAAAATTTTATTTTTATCGCGTATTAACCACGGAGTAATATAAAAGTTCATTACCAAAACCAGTAGAAAAACACCACTGGCAAAAGTAAGCGTATGCGTTAAGAGCTTTTTCTGACTTACCCCGCAGGCTTGCAACACCGTCATTTCACTGTCTACATAAAGACGGCCATAAGCTAATAGAATAGCAATATACAAGCCTATGGGCAGCAAAAATCCTAATAATATGGGTATTTCTAAAGCCATGATTTTAAACAGCATACCGCCTGTAAGCTTACCGGCCGTCGCGCGTCCTAAATAGAGCACTATTTGATTGCTTAAAAAAATCGCTACCAAAATGCCGCTAATCACGCATAAATGAGCATAGATTTCTTTGGCCAGATATTTTTTGATAATCACTATTAAAAACTCGCTTTGTCAACCATATTTGGCTATAATTTTAGCCCTGGCCCATTATCACTATATACTAGAGGATCATAATGAATTTTACGCTAAGCACCGAGGCACCACAACAAATCAAATCAGATTGTTTGATTATTCCCCTGTTTAAAGATGCCAAGCCCAAAGATCCGGCCGCCAAACTACCTGCAAAAGTTGCCAAAATTTTAACCGATTCGGTGCAATTAGGCAATATTAATAACGATTGCGGGCAAATTAATTGGTTATTTGATATTAAAGAATGCACAGCTCCCCGTTTGTTGGTCGTCGGCTTGGGCCCCCTCGCTGAATTTACAGCCGAAAAAGCCGTCACTGCTCTACAAGCGGCCGTCAGTGCCTTGCTCCAAAAACAGTATAGCAGCGTTGCCTTAGCCCTAGATGGTCTAGCCTGTAAAGCCGTGGACGAAGCACAATGGATACAACGTGCAGCGCTGGCTTTTAAGGAAAAAACCTATCAATTCAATACCTTTAAGACTAAAACGGCGGCTAAGAAGCCTACTTTAAAATCCATCTCTTTTTGTGTAGATAAGGCCGGTGTAAAGAGCGGCCAAAAAACCCTCGATTATGCTCTGGCCTTAGCAGAAGGCATGTCTCTTGTTAAAGATTTGGGCAATACCCCAGCTAACCATTGTACCCCCAGCACTATAGCCCAAACAGCTCAAGCAATGGGCAAAAAATACGCTAAGGTAACCACTACTGTACTCTCCGTCGCCGAGATGAAAAAACTGGGCATGAATGCCATCTTAGCCGTAGGCCAAGGCAGCCGCCACGAGCCTAAATTGGTTATTGTCGAATACAAAGGCGGCAAGAAATCACAGGCACCCATCGCTTTAGTGGGTAAAGGCATTACTTTTGATACGGGCGGTATTTCTATCAAACCTCCCGGCGCTATGGATGAAATGAAATACGACATGTGCGGCGCAGCAACCGTATTGGGTGCTATTCAAGTGGCGGCATCCCTGAATCTACCTATTAATCTAGTTGCTCTGGCCGCTTGCGCTGAAAATATGCCTGGCGGTAATGCCATCAAACCAGGCGATATAATCACCACGCTATCGGGCCAAACCGTAGAAATCCTCAATACCGATGCCGAAGGCCGTTTAGTATTGTGTGATGCCTTGACCTATTGCGCCCGTTATAAGCCTGAAGTGATATTAGATTTTGCCACCTTAACTGGCGCCATGGTGGTTGCTTTAGGCACACACACTTCTGGTTTTTTTACCAATGACGAAAATTTAGCAACAGCATTAAGCAACGCTGCCAAAAATAGCTTAGACAGCGCCTGGCGTATGCCTTTAATTGCCAATTTCAAAGATGATTTGAAAAGTAATTTTGCCGATTTAGCCAATATCGCTCCACATCGCTGGGGTGGCGCCATTGAAGCTGCTGTGTTTCTAGCCCAATTTACAGAAGGCCAGCGTTGGGCACATTTTGATATCGCAGGCACTGCTTGGACTATGGGAGCAAACAAAGGCGCTACCGCACGTCCATTGCCCTTGCTGATGGAGTATTTGTGCCAATATGCTTATGGAAAACGATGAATCACAGTGTAGATTTTTATGTATTAAAAGACACGGGCGTCGAAGCAGGCGCCCTGCTCGCTTGTCGCTTAGCAGAAAAAGCTTACTCGCATCATAAAACAGTTTATATATATTGCGCTGAAAATAAAATAGCAGTAGACCTAGATAAATTGCTATGGACTTTCAAGGAAGAAAGTTTTATCCCTCATGCCAGTGCTACAGCGGCTACAGCAGCGGATGCGCCTATAGTGATAGGATGCGATACTACAGCGCTAAACCGCGATTACGATATTTTGATCAACCTACACCCTGAAATTAACCCGCACTGGCAAAAATTTAGTAGAATACTGGACATCGTTGCCAATGAGCCCTTGTCTAAAGAATTAGGTCGACAACGATATAAATATTATCGCGAAGCCAACTGCCAGCTAAGCTTACATGAACTATAATAAGAGAATATTATGAACGAGCCTTTACCCTCTCAATATAGCCCCGATACTTTAGAAAAAGAATGTTATGCATTTTGGGAGCAACAAGGTTATTTCAAGCCACAAGGCGAAGGCAAGCCCTATTGCATTATGTTACCACCACCCAATGTCACGGGCAGCTTACATATGGGTCATGGTTTTCAGCACACCTTAATGGATATCTTAACCCGCTATCATCGCATGCAAGGGGATAATACCCTATGGCAACCGGGCACTGATCACGCGGGTATTTCTACCCAAATGGTGGTAGAAAGACAATTATTGCAAAAAAGCCAATCACGTCACGATTTAGGCCGGGAAGCATTTGTAAATGAGATTTGGCAGTGGAAAAAAATATCGGGCTCACGCATCACGGAACAAATGCGCGTGATGGGCAATTCTTGCGATTGGACCCGCGAGCGTTTTACTTTAGATGACGGTTTATCCGCAGCGGTCAATACTGCCTTTGTTAAATTATATGAACAAGGTTTGATTTATCGTGCCAAGCGCTTAGTGAATTGGGATCCGAAGCTGTTAACGGCTATTTCGGATTTAGAAGTGCTGAATGAAGAAGAAGAGGGTTTTTTATGGCATATACAGTACCCGATTGTAGGCTGTGACGATGTATTGATCGTTGCCACTACTCGTCCTGAAACCTTATTGGGCGATACCGCCGTTGCCGTGCACCCTAGCGATACACGTTATCAACATTTGATAGGCAAAAAAGTCGTTCTGCCGCTAACGGATCGGGAAATTCCGATTATTGCCGACGACAGCATCGATATGGAATTCGGTAGTGGTGCGGTGAAAATCACTCCCGCACATGATTTCAACGATTATGACATGGGCTTGCGCCATGGTTTGCCCATGTTCAACATTCTTACACCCGATGCTCATTTAAATGAAACAGTCCCTGCGGCCTATAGGGGCTTAGAACGTTTTGTAGCCCGTGAAAAAGTCTTAGAAAATTTAAAAAAACTAGACTTACTCATTAAAATTGAGCCACATCGGTTAAAAACGCCGCGTGGCGATCGCTCTGGTGTTATTATTGAGCCTTACTTAACAGATCAATGGTTTGTTAAAATGGCCAATTTAGCAAAGCCTGCTGTAGCTGCCGTCAAAGAAGGTAAGATACGCTTTGTACCGGAGAATTGGCAAAACACCTATTTTCAATGGTTAGATAACATTCACGATTGGTGCATTAGCAGGCAGTTGTGGTGGGGACATAGAATTCCCGCTTGGTATGACGATCAGGGCCATATTTTTGTAGGCAAAGATGAAGCCACGGTACGTGCGCAGCATAATATTTCCCATGATATTCCGTTAAAACAAGAAGAAGATGTATTAGACACGTGGTTTTCTTCAGCATTATGGCCTTTTTCTACTTTAGGCTGGCCCGAAGAAACGGCTGATCTTAAAACCTTCTATCCTACCTCTGTGCTTATCACTGGCTTTGATATTTTATTCTTCTGGGTTGCACGCATGGTAATGATGGGTTTAAATTTTATGGATGAGGTTCCTTTCAATACCGTTTACATTACTGGCCTCATACGCGATCACGAAGGACAAAAGATGTCAAAGACCAAAGGCAATGTCTTAGATCCGCTAGATTTAATCTATGGCATCGATTTAGAAAAGCTCATTGAAAAGCGCATCAGCGGTTTAATGCAGCCACAAATGGCAAAGGGTATTGAGAAAATTACCCGTGAGCACTATCCGGATGGCATTCCTGCTTTTGGAACAGATGCCCTGCGCTTTACTTTTTGCGCCCTAGCCTCAACCGGACGCAATATACGTTTTGATCTAGCGCGTCTAAGCGGCTATCGTAATTTCTGTAATAAATTATGGAACGCAGCCCGCTTTATTCTGCTGCAAACCGCCGATAAACCTATAGCTAAAACCTATGACAGCAATCAATTATCTCTAGGCGAGCGCTGGTTGTTATCCCGCTTGCAATATACTATTCAATTATCTAAGGGACATTTAAATACCTACCGTTTTGATTTATTGGCGCAGCAATTGTACGAATTTGCCTGGGATGAATTGTGTGATTGGGGCTTAGAATGGGCTAAAACTATCTTGCAAAGTGACGCACCTGAAGATAAAAAGGCACAAACTCGTTATATTTTGGTTCATACCTTTGAAAGCTTGTTAGCTTTATTACATCCCATCATCCCCTTTATAACAGAGAAATTATGGCAATCCTTTAAGCCTTTGTTGGCATTAGCGGAACCATCATTAATGTTGCGAACCTATCCGCAATGCGATGCCGCCTTACGCGATGAAAGCACGGAAGAATTATTTACCTTAGTACAAGCCATCATCGTAGCGATTAGGAATATACGTGCTGAAATGAATATTGCACCAGGAAAACCTCTAGCCCTATCCTTAATGACAACAAACGATGCCTTGCGTTCTAGATTAGGCCCTTATTTAGATAACTTAAAACCGCTGGCGCGTTTATCCGCTATCACCTGGCTCGAGCAGGCACCCAGCCAACAACAATTTGCCACGGCAGAAATTAAGGATATCACCTGCTTTATAGACTTAGCGGGCCTAATTGATATGGCTGCCGAAAAAGAGCGCCTGAGTAAAGAAAAGATAAAATTAGAGCAAGAAATTAGCAAATGTCGCGCTAAATTAGATAATCCACAGTTTGTAGATCGCGCCCCCGCTACCGTGGTCGAGCAAGAGAAATCCCGTTTGGCTGAATTCAGTATCACATTGGAAAAAATACAAGTACAATTGCAGCAGCTACTTTAAAAACATAGAAGGTTAGTGTATATTAACTAACAGTCGCTGTTACAACTATATTCAAGGAAGAGGAATGCGCCTATTAAGTGCCCAATTCAAGCTCGTCAATAAATTAAAAAGAACCTATCGTGAAATTGGCCTATTTAGCCCTGTGGAAAAAAGCTACTTATTAGCGCAGCTGTTTCTGGTTGTCGCCAGCACCATACTTTTGACGGCACTGCCCCTGGTAGTCAGCATGATCACGGGGAAGACCGCTATGATCGGTATGATCAATGCTATTTCCACGTGGGCTATTATGATAATGACTTTTTTTTCAGGCAATATCATTAAAGTCTTTTCCATGCGCAGATTGCTAATAGGGAGTTCCTTCACACAGGTAGCATGTTATCTCATCATAGCCCTACTCCTGTTTACCCAACAACTAACTCCGCTCTTATTTATTATTTTCTTGGTTGCTAGCGGTATGTTTTCTACCTTAGCCGGTCTATTAGAAATAGATAAAGGTGGAGCGAATCGTATTTTTTCTTCCGCCGAAAAAAAAGAAACCGCATTGTATGTTTTTAATTTATCCTTTTACATTAGCATGATGATAGTACCTACTTTTTTGGGGATCCTAATCCATTGGGCGGGGAGCATAGTGGGGAGCGGAACAGCCATAGCTACTGTTTATCTTATTTTTTGCATCCTCATGCTTATTTGTGGCACTCTCTATCTTAAAAAGCTATATCCCTCCAATGACATTCTCACCGATCCCAAAAATAAAAAATCTATTTCAAGGCGAGAACTCTTTCTGAAGACACACAGCCATATGTGGAATGCCAGTAAAATTGTCTGGCGTAATCAGGCCTTAAGAATATCGTTTATATTATTCAGCATAGATGCTTTTATATATATACCTTTTTATACTGTCGCTATTCCCACTTTAGCCATCGACATTTTACATCGTGGTGCTATCGGTAATGGTCTGCTATTAAGTGCCATGAATGCAGGGGCAATGTTGGCGACTGTACTCTTATTAAGTGGAAAGCAATTACAAAAAAAACAAGGTTTTTATCGTTACATTTTTTGGCTGGCAATACTCTCTTCCTGCGCTTTTATTCCCTCTATCCTATTTTGGAAATACCCGCTACTTTGGGTTGCCATTCCGGCAGCACTTTGTGTACGGCTTCTTTTAGAGCCCCTGCGCGCACGATTAGAGCTTTTGATCCAGTTAGAAGTGAATGGCGATCAAAAAGCAAAGGTAGAACAATCTAATATTTTTGGTTTACTGGAACTCACGGCGAACTTATCTTCAAGTATAGGCTGTCTTGTTTTCGGATGGTTTTTCTTGAATTATTCTTCAGGAACTTGGCTTTATACTCTTCTAGGATCGTATGCACCTTTAAAGATAGTCACGCTTCTTTTAGCTGTGTATGGTACCGTTAATATTTTAGCAATTATTTGGTTCAAGAGCCATATTTATCACATCTATCCTTTAGGCTACATTTCAGAGGAAGAGGAAATGCATCAGCTGGAAGATAAGTTGAACCATCAACATTTAAACCAACCTATAAAAGAAGTATTTCGCACTCCCATCTCTGAATCACGCCCTACTATTGTATTACTCGCCCCACCTACCGAGGACCATTTGGCTCAGGCGTACACAGGCAATACCCATTATAATAAGGATATTCATCTGGTTTTAGATTCTGCTTGGATTTTAGAAGAGCTGCAAGAAGATGGTACCAATAGACTCTATCTAAAGAAAGGCCTTTTCTTTGATAGAGAAGGCGATCCGGTTCTTGCAGAATATAAAAAACCTAGGTTGATCCATTATTTCGCTAATTTTTATAACCCCTCTGATCCCTTAAATGCTAACACCGTTAAGCTTGAAAACAGACTGGACACCCCCATGGCCAGTTCCTATAGATTACAAAATTTAATCAATGAAACCCTGCTAATGCGTATCTGGCTTTCTTCTAAAGGTATTTCAGCGCCAGTGAGTTGTGCTTTTCTTATGCCAAATCACCACTTAATAAATGAGATCAGCACCCAGGAAAGTAAGTCCTCGTTAAGCCATTTTTTGGTTCCCTTTCCCATAGGTGCAACAAATAAAAAAAATACTATTCGCCAATACTTACTGAATTTTTTAAAATTATATCAGGGAGGTGAATTGGTTATTAAACCTTCTGGTTCAGGGATTATACCTCCTGAGGGAGTGAGATTTTTTGCTATCGATGCCATTGAAGATATGATCGAACATATCATGGAACTTTCTACGCATCGGCTCATGGTTTCTACCAGTGCTATTCTCATTGAAGAATGTCTGCACCCGCCCACTTTATTTTTACGCTATAATCAAAAGGATGGCAGTGGTCGCTATTGCATTTTAGATAAACACGTGCCCCTGCATATTCTTACCCCAGAAGAGATCATCACGGCAGAGGAATCAACTAAAAAAGAATGGGTTGTCCACGCTCTTGTCGCGCGTACCCCCTGGGGAAAATGTTTAACCAGCGGCTTAATTGTCAGGGCCGATGATTATGGCCAACCTTTAACTAAAGATGCCGCTATCATCCCGTTTGAAAATGTCATTAGTGCTCTAAGAATCCAGCATGGATTATTTAAAACAGAGGATGAGGAGTGGGCACTGGAGAAAGAAATTGATGAGCTGGCCACTCAAGTATTATCCGCCATAGATGAAGAACAAAAAAAATATCCTCCTGCTGCGGACGACCCTTTACAAGCTCAAATAGATTATTTCGGCTTAGATTTAATTTTTCTATCTACTAGTGGACTATTAAAGCCCAAAATTATTGCTTTTCATGACCATACTGTAGGCAGACAACATCAATTTGATAAGGTCTACCCAGAGCTATTAGGAGAACATTCCAAAATTTGGTTTGCGACCATGCTCAGCAGAGCCCGGCAAAGTGCCTGCAAAGGAAAACGTTTGATCTTAGTGGGTGCAGGGGAGGAAACCCGCCGCCCCTTTTTAGAATGTGCCCTTAAACTGGGTATACAAATTATACTATTAGATGAAGAAAATTCTTGGGCAGAAAACTTAGCTTCTGAGTTTCTTATCATGAACACCAATGATTTAGAGAGTATGCGCCAACAAGCCTTACTCGCTATATCCAACTCTATAAACTCTTTTGGAGCTATAGATGGTATCACCACTTATTGTTATGAATATATTCTATTGACAGCGGAGCTCGCTAAAGACCTCAATTTACCTTATTTAAGTACGAGTAATGCGCGCACTACCACCACTAAGCTAAAAATACAAACCACTTTATCCGCAGCCAGCTTAGCCATACCGCTGTTTTTTCATGTGGCAAATGAAAATACATTAGAAATAGTGCTACATCAGATCAATCGTATCCAGCACAAAACCGGTATTCCTCGTTTTCCGATGATAGTAAAACCTCTTTCTCCATCGGAAAAGGCAACCCCTATAAGAGTATACAGTTTAGAAGAGATACGGGCATTTTTTGAAAGTTGTAACTCTGACCCAAGCAAAAAACAGGGCATCATAATAGAAGAATTCGTTGAAGGGAAAGAACTTTTTATAGATGTGGCCATTCAAAAATCAAAAATAAAATATATCGCTATAACTGATAATCAGTCCAAGCTTATAGGGGAAAAGCTGTTTCCTAACCGGCATTCCCTTCCTTGCACCCAACTGCAAATTCAAGAACAACAAGCCTGTCTAAACCTGACAACACTTGCCTTACAGGCTTTGGATATAACCGATGGTATTATTCATATAAAGGGTACCTATGTATCCAATCAGAAAGGTGCTTATATTTTAGAAATACACCCCCATCCGGCAGATCGCTATTTGGCGTTATGGCATCATGAGGTATGGGGTATCGATATGGCAGAATTATTTTTTGCCGCTGCCTTACAAATCCCTATTGATATTCAAGCTTCTGATACCCCTTTAACCTATTTAGAAGCTTATGACTTTACCACCACACAAATGGGGATTTTTGAAGGATGGGAGGGATTAGAGCAATCTTCCCAATGCCCGGGATTTAAAACTTTTTATTCTTTAGTTAAAACAGGCGATAAAATTACCCCTATAAAAGATGAATTTCAATTGTTAGGCTATTTGATTGTGGAAGGTCAAACTAAAGAAGAAGCGTTGACGCATTTTGAAAATATTATGCCTAAAATTCGCTATGTGATAAAAGAGGCTTGACA
>JAJNBM010000069.1 GCA_021156165.1 Gammaproteobacteria bacterium
GGGCGCTATCACCTACACAGATAGTCCAGGCACGTACTTCTTTAACGCCAGCAGTAAAATAAGTTTGTAAGCCTAATAATTTATAACCACTCGTGATAAGACGGTTTAAACCGGTTTCAGCCAGACCCATAGCACTTAAAAATTCGGCTTTATCTTCTTCGCTTAATTCTAATAATTCAGCTTCAATGGCTGCGCATACAGGAACTACCAACGCGCCTTCTTGTTGAGCGTGCGTTTGCACTGCATCTAATAAAGGATTTTTTTCAAAACCATCTTCAGCTACATTGGCAATATAAAGCGTTGGTTTAGCCGTTAATAATTGGTAGCTTTGCAACCATTTTTTTTCATCCTCATTCAAAGAGAGTGAACGTAGAGAACCGCCATCATTTAAACGCGCTTTTATTTTTTCTAGGAAGGCCAATTCTGCAATGGCATCGGCGTTGCCGCTGCGTGTATTTTTAGAGACGCGCAGCATGATTTTATTGACGGTGTCTAAATCGGCCAATGCCAATTCGGTGTCGATAATGGCGATATCGTGCAAAGGATCTACACGCCCAGAGACATGAATAATGTTGTCATCTTCAAAACACCGTACTACGTGAGCAATGGCATCGGTTTCGCGTATATGCGCTAAAAATTGATTGCCCAAGCCTTCGCCTGTGGCTGCGCCTTTTACTAATCCTGCGATGTCTACAAATTCCATGACGGTAGGGACAATATTTTGTGGTTTAATAATGTCTGCAATCGCGTCTAAACGGGGATCTGGCAATGGTACTATGCCGACATTAGGTTCGATGGTGCAAAAAGGATAATTGGCAGCATCAATGCCTGCACGCGTTAAAGCATTAAATAGAGTGGATTTACCCACATTGGGTAAACCTACAATGCCACATTTGAAACCCATGGCTACTCGCTCCCTTTTTTACAACGGGCAACCTGCACCTCAATCTGGGCTTTGGGGTGCTTGTTCGCTGCGCGACGCCTGTCCTAAAACGTAATTTAAAACCTTGTCTTTGTGGCCAGGGTGGCCTATGCCTAAACGCAGGCGTGCAAAATTTTGGGATTTTAAAGCGTGTGCGATATCGCGTAAACCATTGTGGCCCGCGTGGCCGCCGCCCCATTTTAATTTGACATCACCACAGACTAAATCCAATTCATCGTGGGCAACTAAAATATTTTCCGCTTTGATTTTATAATAGTTTGCGACACTGCTTACGGCTAAACCGCTGTGGTTCATGAAGGTGCTGGGTTGTAACAGTAGGCAATCGACATTTTGAATTTTGCCATTGGCGATTAGGCCGTGAAATTTAGCGTCGCTGCGTAAGGTGTAGCCGTATTCGGCGGTTAATGCTTCCAAAAACCAAAAGCCTGCATTATGACGTGTAGCAGCATATTGGGGGCCAGGATTGCCTAGCCCTACAATCAGCTGGATCGGATGATATTGCATGGCTGTCATGGTGTCGTTCCTCTTGAGGGTTGGTATTGCCACACGCGCTATGATTGTAGGGGCGGTTCGCGAGCCGCCCATCTACCTACATCCTCTAAAATTCAATAGCTCTGTATTGATATTTCGAAGTTATGAATAGTATTCATTAGAATATTCTATTCCGCAGGGCTATTCAGGGCGGCTCACGAGCCGCCCTTACAAACTATGAGCGTAATTTATTACTCGCTCTTCCCTTCTTCCGCAGCGCCCTCTGCACCCTCTTCCGGAGCGGCAGCTTCAGGCGCAGCAGGCACTTCTTCCACTTCTTCTATCACGGCTCTAGGCATATGCGCTGCGGCGATGGGCAGGTTATGACTTTCGCCATGGGTTAAAGCGACGATGACTGCATCTGCAGGCAATTTTAAATCGGACAAATGTAGAACTTGATCGACAGCTAAGTTGCTTAAGTCTACTTCCAGAAAGGCTGGGATATGGGAAGCCGGACAGATGATTTCCACTTCCTTAATTTGGTGTGCAATGATGGCACCCTCTTTTACCGCTGGCGATTGATCTTCATTGATAAAATGCAGCGGAATTTTTACGTGTAGGCGCTCTTTACCGGTGATGCGTTGAAAATCCATGTGCAAGATCTTCGGTTTGTACGCGTGTCGTTGGATATCACGCAAACGGACTGAATGATGTTCACCATCGATATTTAAATTGAACAGCTGGGTGTAGATCTGCTCATTTTCCAAAGCCTTGATGATTTCATGGTGTTGCAACAATAAAGATTGTGCTTCTTTTTTTGCGCCATACAGTATAGCTGGCACGCCATTGTTACGACGGAGGCGGCGGCTCGCACCCTTCCCCACATCGACCCTAGGCGTTGCATTGAGAACGATTGTACTGGTCATAATTTAAGCTCCATAAAGGGGTTGATTAAACAAAAAACCCCGCGACCAGGGCTTTCTGGCTCCAAATGCGCCATATTTGATGCAGATCTATGCTAGAATCCACACCCGGCCATACTGGAAAGGCGGCCATTGTAGCAGAAAAAAAAGCATCTAGGTAGGGGGTTTTGTGTCTTACTATCGTGAACATGTCTTCATGTGTACTAATTTACGCCAAAATGGCGAACAATGCTGTGCTGCCTCCGGTTCTCTGGACTTACGTGCCTATGCCAAGAAGAAGCTTAAGGCTATGGGCGAGGCGGGGGTGGGCCGTTGCCGTATCAATAGTGCGGGCTGTTTAGACCGGTGCAGGGAAGGACCAGTGATGGTCATTTATCCCGAAGGCGTATGGTATACCTATCATAACGAAGCGGATATTGATGAGATTTTGCAAAAACATGTGCTAGAAGGGAAGGTAGTTGAGCGCTTACGATTAAAATAACCAGCCCTCCCTCTACATGTACCATGGGCATAAAGGAGTATTTTTCAGCGGTAAATTACGGCCAAGATGCGCCAATGTGGGCTTTTTTGAAAATGAGTGGGTATTGTGAAGAATGAAATTTGTAGATGAAGTTGTAATTGAGATTGCTGGCGGCGATGGCGGTACGGGTGCGATGAGCTTTCGCCGTGAAAAATATATCCCTAGGGGCGGTCCCGATGGTGGCGATGGAGGCGATGGGGGCAGTGTTATCTTGGAAGCCTGTAGCGGCGTCAATACCTTGATGGATTATCGCTATAAGCGTAAACATTTTGCGCCGAAGGGCGAGCGCGGTCATGGCGAACAGCGCAGTGGTAAAAGTGGTGAAGATTTAATTTTACCAGTACCTGTAGGTACTGTAGCTTACGATGCCGATACCGATGAGTGCATAGGCGATTTGGTCGCTATTGGCCAACGCGTTGTGGTGGCGCAAGGCGGTTTTCATGGCCTAGGCAATACGCGTTTTAAGAGTAGCGTTAACCGCGCGCCGCGTAAAACAACGCCGGGAACCCCGGGTGAACGTCGCTCTTTGCGTTTAGAATTAAAACTATTAGCCGATGTAGGGCTATTGGGTTTACCCAATGCTGGTAAATCCAGTCTGATACGCGCTATTTCTGCGGCCACCCCTAAAGTGGCCGATTATCCTTTTACTACCTTGCACCCGCATTTAGGGGTCGTGCGGGTAGGGGAATTAAAAAGTTTTGTGGTAGCCGATATTCCTGGACTTATTGAAGGCGCCGCTGAAGGCGCTGGTTTGGGAGATAAGTTTTTACGCCATTTAGCACGTAATCGTATACTATTGCATGTAGTGGATGTGGCGCCTATAGATGGCAGTGAGCCTTTGGCCAATATAAAATTGATCCGGTGCGAAGTAGAGAATCACAACCCAGAGCTGGCTGCGAAAGAATGTTGGTTGGTATTAAATAAAATAGATTTATGGCCGGAAGAGGAACGAGAAGCGCAATTGGCGCTGTTAAAACAAGGGTTGGATGAGTCTATGCCGATTTATGCTATTTCCGCTGTAACCGCCGAGGGGACAACGCGTTTGTGTCAAGATATCATGCTACGCTTAGACGAATTATTAGTAGGGGCGGACCCCTCTGCCCACCCTGATAGGACAGCCACGGGGAGCTGCCCTTACGAAGAGGAATTGAAAGATGACAGCGAGCAATGAAGAGTCGTTGCCTCGTGGTTTATATGTAGTTTCAACGCCGATAGGAAATTTAGACGACATCACACTGCGAGCATTAATGGTGTTACGCAATGTTGATCTCATTGCGGCCGAAGACACACGTCATACGCGCCAATTATTGCAATATTTTTCCATTCACAAACCGCTGTTGGCCGTGCACGATCACAATGAAATGCAGCAAAAAGATAAAATCATTGAACAAATAAAAGAGGGCAAAGCGATTGCTTTGGTGAGCGATGCCGGTACGCCTTTAATCAGCGATCCGGGTTTTACGGTGGTGCGTGCATTGCAAGAACAGCATTTACCTGTTATCACTATTCCTGGGCCGTCAGCATTAACGGCGGCGTTGAGCATTGCGGGGTTGCCTTGTGCACAATTTATATTTGAAGGCTTTTTGCCCGCCAAAGCGGGGGCACGAGTAGCGCGTTTGCAGCAATTAAAACGAGAAACCAGAACACAGGTGTTTTACGCTTCGGTGCATCGCGTACAAGAAGATGTGAATGCTATTGCTGCTGTGTACGGAGAGATGCGTGCGATGATGTTGTTGCGCGAATTAACCAAGCGTCATGAAACGAGCGTTTTTGGTACGGTTGCCAAAGTACAGCATTATTTAGCTACAGACGAACATGCCTTAAAAGGCGAATTTGTTTTGGTGGTAGCGGGTGATAGTGCTGTGCATGAAGAAGTGACGGTAGAGACAGAGCGGTTACTAAAGATTTTATTGCCTGTGCTGCCATTAAAACAAGCCGTAACCATTGTGAGTGAAATTTTGGGTGTGGCCAAGAATTCTGTGTATGAGATGGCATTGAGGATAAATGGCAAAAAATAACATAGTTGATGACGAGCTCTCCGCGGGAAGGGGGTTGCCGTGCAATTTAATAATCCGAGCTTGACCTTATGAATCTCTCCTCACTGACAGGTTCGTCAGCTATTTTCCCGCTGGCGCTACCGCTGTTGCCGCAGCACTTTGATTTTGCGGTGCTACCACTGCTGGCGGCGGAGTAAGAACTTCGTGCGGCGCTGGAGTCATTTGTAATTGCTGTAATACCGCCGGAGTAAAAGGTTTTTGGTTCACAGAAAACGCGCCTTGTTTGATATTAATATCTAAATTATAAGCGCCATTATTTTCTCGCAGTAGCCCCATTTGCCCTAATTGTCCTAAAATGGCATTAGAATCGATGTTGTTATTGGCCGCACCTATATTGCGATCTATGATATCGGTAATAAAGGATTGAGCTAAATTCTTACTGATTTCCAAATGATAAGACAAATCAATATCTCGCATGAGGGCGTTGATGTCAGTGGAAGTGGGTACTGTGGGGAAACGCACAGTTCCTTGAGAATGTATGCTCCCGATAGGAGCTGATAAATCCAACTGTTTTAAGGCCAGCTCCGTGTTACTTTGTATTAAGCCAGGCGATAAGTTTTTGAGATCTTCTGCCAAAGTATTTTGTAATGCGGCGGTGTTTTCTGGTTGCTTGGCTCTTTCTTTAGCATAAGTACGAATTTTCTCTTCCATTTGCGCTAACACCTTAAAACTCAAATTATTAATTTGAAAATCAAAGAGAAAGGGGCCATAATTTTGGTTATTGTAGAGGGCATTTTGCATGGCTAGATTCATTTGGTAACTGATATCGTTTTGTTTGCGCGACCCTACAAAAGAAGAATTAAAATCTTGCAGCTTAAATTGCAGCATAGAAGCCACTGATAAATCGATACTAGGGATAGCTATAGTCTCATTGCCCAAATAAACCCCTTGATCTCTATGATTTTCAATGTGTACCTGTATGTTGGGGATATTTAAATAACCCTTAGCATTGGCGTTGACATTCAAGTTTTGCAATAAAAAATTGCCTTTAACGCGACTGAGATCGTGCGTAAAATTACAATCCAGTTGCAGTGTTTCTAAGTTAAGATTCAATATGGGCTTGTTCGCAAGGTTGA
>JAJNBM010000070.1 GCA_021156165.1 Gammaproteobacteria bacterium
AATGGTGTGGGTAAAACAACTTTATTGAGAATACTTCTGGGCCAATTGCAGCCACAGCAAGGCACAGTACGCCATGGAACCAAATTAGAGATTGCGTACTTCGATCAGCTGCGTGCTGATTTAGATGAAAGTAAAAGCGTCGCCGATAATATCAGTTATGGCGATCAATACGTGACGGTGAATGGACAGTCTATTCATATCATGACTTATTTGCAGGATTTTCTATTTTCACCACTTCGAGCGCGATCCCCCGTTAGTTCTCTTTCTGGCGGCGAACGCAATCGTTTACTGTTAGCAAGATTATTTACCAAAGCCGCTAATTTGTTAGTATTAGACGAACCGACTAATGATTTAGACTTGGAAACCTTAGAATTACTAGAGTCCTTATTGGTAGAATATACGGGCACATTACTGTTAGTCAGCCATGATAGAAGTTTTTTAAATAATACTGTGACCAGTACGATGGTTTTCAATGGCAATGGCAAGATAGAAGAATTTGTAGGCGGGTATGAGGATTGGTTGCGTCAAAAGGCAGGAGGGGAAAATCCAAAAGCTACGCCCACTAAGCCTCAAACTACCAACGAAGACTATCAAATTCGTAAAGAAGTGGCTGCATTAGAGCGCAAAATTGAAAAATGTGAATTGAAACAAAAGGAATTGAAACATAAACTGATGGATCCTGAACTTTATTCACCAGAACAATCTTTGCAATTGCAAAAACTACAGCAACAGCTGCAACAATGTGAAAAGGAGCTCACAGAATGGGTAGAAAAGTGGGAGCGGCTGGTTTAAGAGTCATCTGTGTTTGCAATACAAATCGTGTCGCAATTACTTAACATATTACACATATTTTTATAGCCATAGCGTAACGTAACCTCAGGTTCAGAATTTCCTTGAATGGCCCGCATTAAGTCATTGAGCTCATCCCTATATAAATCATTATCGCTATTAAAGGATAAAATCTCTTCGTAAAACACCACTTTTCTATTAGCGGGCAGCCCCATCATATCATCTGCCACGATCAAGCCTTTGTGAGTGTGTATATGCAGCGAAAAGGGTTCATCCGATAAAATAGAACAATGGATGCTGGCCGTAGTACCATTCTGAAAACGCATGGCCATCGTCAACGTTTCGTCAGTGGTATTAAATTTGGAATTGCTGCTGATGATATTTAATTCATCTAATTCGCCGCAGATCGGCACAAAATACCATCTTATAATATCGATGCAATGGGTACCTAACGTGGTCATGCACCACCATTGCCCAGGATTTTGACGCCATTTGGCTTCTTGTATGAAAGTATGGCTCCAATTTAAAGAAACATGGGAAATTTCGTTAGAGCTCAACGTCTGTAATTTTTGTTTTAATAAACGCAAACCCGTATGCCAGCGTAGGTGATACCCCAACGCTATTGTAGAGGTACTGTTACGTGCGGCCACCATTATTTTTTGGGCGTCTTCTAAATTTGTACACAAGGGTTTTTCGATCAACAGGTGCTTATTAAACTGCAGCGCTTTAAGGACTAATTCAGTGTGCATATTGTCCGGTGTAGCGATAATGATTATGTCTAATGAATCATTTTGTACGAATTCGTCAAAGTTAATGCTTTGTATACAATTCTCGGCACTATTGGTTTTGATTATAAAATCTTCTACCGAGGCGTGTGTTTTACCACAAACACCAAACAGAGTAGCATTAGGCATTGCATTGATCGAGTTAGCAAATCGTGCCGCCACGCGCCCCGGGCCGACAATACCGATATTCATAACGGCCTATAGACTAAAGGCAATGATACGAGCGCAAAAGGTAAGATCCGTTTCATTATATTTACCGTATATTCTGAAATTAAGACGCAATGAAGTAACTGTCGCATCATATTCCCCTACAACAAATAAATCAACTTCATGTGCTCAGATTTTGCGACTACGCATGTTGCAATCACCACTTTAAAGAATTATCATAAAATGCAACAATTATGATCTATAAGGATGCTTTATGACCGAAATATCGGTAGAGCGCAGGCCACATGATGAATTTCTAAAAAATATGCTGTTTGAGGAGCCTATGGCCAAGGATTTTTTTGAATCTAATCTGCCTAGTGACATGTTAAATCTAGTGAAGTTAGACAATATGCAATTGGTTCCTGGAACCTTGATCGATAAGGAGCTACGAGCGTTGCATACCGATATTTTGTATAAGGTAGAAATGAAAGAGGGCAGTGAAGGATATATTTTTTTATTAGTAGAGCATTACTCTACACCGGATCCCACGATGGCTTTTAGAACTTTAAATTACGTGATGCGGATTTTAGACAGGCATGTGAAAGAAGCTAAAAATGCGGGCAAAAACCCATTGCCTTTACCCTATGTATTTCCACTAGTGTATTATAATGGCGAAAAATCCTATAAAGGAGAACGCTACCTATTTAGCTTGTTTGGTGAGCATAAAGAGCGTGTAATGCAATTATTTAATGGTCCTTTGAATTTAGTGGATATTTCATTAGAAGCGGGTAAGGATTTACGTGGACAGAAGCGGGCATCGTTATTAAGTTGGTGCATGCGCTACAGTATGGAAAGGGAGTTTTTATCTCATCTGAGCGAATTTGGCCAATATGCTGAGGATCTCATGCTGACTTCTAGGTGGACAGAAGCGGATGGAGATCGCGCAAAAGTCATGTTAGAATATATGCTCCGTTCGCTGAATGCTTCAGCGGATAATGAGGCATTCATAGAAGCAGTGTACAATACATTACCATCAGAATTGGGGGATACCATGGCAACTTTTGCGGAACAACTTTTTGAAGAAGGTAAGATAGAGGGTAAGCACGAAACCGTAGCAGGGACTTTAAAGGCCATTCATTTTATCAAAGCGGGTTGGGATAGCGTGGCTATCAGTGAAGAAACTAAGCTTGAACTGAATGACGTTGAGGAATTGCGCAAAGAAATAATAGACTAAACAGGGGTTGCGAAAGTGCGTGATTATTAACATCTGCTCCTTCATGTACCCAATGAAAAATCAAGTTTTTTCAGGGTTTCTTTACTACAGTATAAATAGAGCATTGATTTTGGGGATAGATGATGTATGGCGGCTTAAAGGTTTACCTTTGAGTAGACTACACTTTTCTATGTAAATGCTCTGCAACCCATATCTTAAATTAATGATGTTCTCGTAACACCCATTTTTGCTGCCTCGAGATCTAATTCGTCAAGAATAATTTTTGGAAAATCAATAGTAATGCGTTGTGCGGGATAGTGTGCTTTTACGGAAGTTAGATCTAAATGTTCAACAACATCGTCATGTTCAAATGCATCGTCAAAATCAGATGCTTTTATTTTTTTGTGTTTAGATATGCTCATGATAAATTATCTCCTCGGGTTTTCTACTACGGCGGGCGGATATCAAGCGAATGATATCGGTGTCCCCTGTAGTGCAGCTGCATGCATAAAACTTATTTTTGAGTTTCCCCATAATCATGAATCTTGGTTCATCTATTGTTTTTGCCGCGATCTCAATAAATACCAAAGAAAGTTTCAAAAAAGCTATTATTTATTTTTTATTTCTGCTATCCTTATGAAGTGCTTAGCTTTTTAGTTACGCACAAAGGCGCAACCTTGAGTCTCATGATTTTACGCATCGACTCAAAGTTGCATAGGCGCCCCTCTGGCAAGCTCGAAACAAGCCAAAGAGGCTAACTTGAACCTTACGTAAATAAGGATACAAGCTGGTGAAAATTATACCACATTGTTTTTCTATCGCCCACCATAAACTGGTGCATACCGTGCACAATCCGTGTGTTTTGCGCTTCAATTGGATTAAAAGTAAACGTTTTTTAGTCTTAAAACGGCATAAAATGCAAGATTGTTGTGTTTCGAAGAGTCCTCACTCCTTAGATTCTTAAATAATCCGCCATAGGTCAGGCACGGGCCTGCCTTTGTGCTCGGGCTGTATTTACAGTGATTTAAGGAGAGACTTAAATGTGGGGCTTTTTTAGACGCGCATGGTGCGTCATTTGTGGTGGGCATGGCCCACCGCAAATATTTTTATAGAATCGGCCGTATTTTAAAATCGGTCGTAGGGGCAACCCCCTGTGGTTGCCCTGGTTGGGCAGGCACAGGGGCCTGCCCCTACGTAGTGCATTTTGAAATGTAACGGTTACATTATTTTTTTCAAACAATTCTTTCAATGAAGAGATCGCTAGGGCTTTATCTAAAAAAGTTTGTTGGTTGCGATGGATTCATTGGTTACACAGGAGTAAACAGACCATGTTGATTTTAACGAGACGAGTGGAGAGAGCATCATAATAGATAATGATATTACGGTGACGGTATTAGGTGTGCAAGGCAATCAAATTCGCCTAGGCATAACGGCACCTGAGGATATCGAAGTACATAGAGAAGAAATCTACAAGAAAATTCAGGAGGAGTTGTTAAAGCGCAGTGATTAATATCTCACACCGTTCAAAACGGCTGGCAGTTAGGACAATAAAAAGTAGAGCGGCCACCTAATTGAATGGCAATGATGGGTGTTTGGCAGTCTACACAAGGCGCCTCTTTGCGGCCGTAGACGTTGAGTTGTTGTTGAAAATAGCCCGGTTTACCCTGGCTATTTACAAAATCTTTTAAGGTGGTTCCACCTGCTTGGATGGCGCGTTGTAATATTTTCTGTATGCTCATGACTAAAGCCGCACAGTCTTGTTGCGACAGACTGTGCGCGGGTCTAAGAGGTGCAATCGCCGCGGCAAATAATGCTTCGCTGGCATAAATATTACCTACGCCTACAACAATGTGGCTATTCATTAAAGCGATTTTAATGGCTACACGGCGTTTTTGGAGTTGTGACCATAAATAAGTTGCATTAAATGCTGGACTTAAGGGCTCTGGGCCTAAGTGCAATAGTAAAGGATGTGCTAACGCGTTCTCACACCATAACCACGCACCAAAACGGCGCGGATCAGTGTAACGCAAGACACGGCCGTTTTCTAGGTTGAGATCGATGTGATCGTGTGTGCGGTTTTTTTGATATTGCGTTAAGAAATGAAGGGATCCCGACATCCCTAAATGGACAATCACATCGCCTTTATCGGTGTGTAGCAATAAATATTTTGCGCGGCGTGCGATTGCGGTAAAACGGCTGCCTAATAATTGTTTTTGCAATTCTGAGGTTACAGGGTAGCGTAATCTATTTTGACGGATAACCACATCCGTGACACATAAACCGGGCAAATGCTGTT
>JAJNBM010000025.1 GCA_021156165.1 Gammaproteobacteria bacterium
TTTTATAAATTATTATTGGCAACGTCCCCTACTGATAAGAGTGTATCAAGCCAGATTAGGGGAATTGGAAGAGAATTAGAGCTTTTAGAAGATTCTCTGGTTAAGAAAAAGACTCAAGAACAGCAGGCTGAAGCAAAAAGTTATTTGAGCAAGTTTAATGTTCAATTCAACACCTTGCAAGAGCAAATTAGAAATTCGAGTGTGAATGATGAGAAGATTAAATTAAATCAGCGGATAGCAAAATATATTGAAGATATAGATGACAAAGTGGGCTTGGCCAATCAGGGAGACCCAATATTGGCACTTATAAAATTGGACCTTAAAGTACTGCAAGAATCAGCAAAAACACTATTACGACAATTAAATACGGAAATAGGGCAGCAAACTGCAAAGAATATCGCTGCCGAAGAATTAAAATCTCTCAAATCACTCACGGAGCCGTCTAAAGAAGAAGATACTCTTTTGGGGCAACTAAATCATTTTATTGCCGGTGGTGATGCTCTTATGGATGAGGATACAAAAATAAGAGATTACATAGAGGAAATATCTATACGTATAGAAAACACGTCTGATTTCACAGTGAAAACTGAGTTAGAGAAAGTTAGAAATGAAGCTCAGAAAAAATTGGATGAAAAGAGTACTTTTGCAGAGTACGTATTTAAACCTATGCCAGATAATAAGCCTGAATTATCAGAAAGAGTGACTTATTTTTCAAAAAAAGATGGGGATGTTTTCTGCCAAGGTTTAGGTCTAGATGGTAATCCTTATGAAGAGAAGGTGCTGACAGATTCTCAATCATCACTCAAGCTAGATGCCCGGTTAAAATTCTCTAATTTTCAACGCGATGTTTTAAATGAACTTGCTGCTAAGGGGCTGGTTTTATATAGCGTGCAGCAGGATTGGAAATTTATTCTAGAGAATCTTTGTTTGGCTTTAAATTTAGTTAAACATTCTATTACAGACCCTAAGGGTTCTTTTCACCAGGAATTAGCAAAGGTGGGTATTTTCTATGAAAATAGTGAGCCCGAAAATGGAAAATATGTACTTAAACTGAGTGAGGCAGAAAATTTTAAAACATACAAAGAGTATATTTGCGATGTTGATTCTCAGATAGCAGCTGCATTTGATAAAAAAGCGGCGGAAGCCCGCCAAACCAAGTTAAAAAAACTTCATGCTAAGCAATTCTTTTTTTCTCCCGATTCTCCAACACTGCTTTCAACAGATAAAAGTGGAATTTTTTGGGGCGCACTTAAAAATGTTCAGACGTTTCACACACTGCAGCCATCTTGGCCTAAATTCAGTGTAGAGCAATCTAAACTAATAGAAGACGACATCAAGCGTGTTGAAGAGGATCTGGATGGGGAAGATCGAGCTAAGCTTGAAAAAGTACGGATGGATATTGAGGAAGCCGGGAAGCAACAGCAAGTGCTTTTTAAAGCATACGAACAACAAAAAAAGCGTGTGCAGGAACTTAAGGTTTCAGATGATATTTTGCGGCAAGAAGACGAGATATTAAATAAATATGAAGATTCACATGAAGAATTAGCAGATGAGAGGGGCGCTGTAATTTCTAAAATAACATCCATTTCTGAAGAAAAACAACAAAAAATTGTAAAATTGGGCCGATTGCTTGAAGATGTGAATGATCAGAATTGTAAACTTAATGATGTTACTCAAACAATAAGCCACGAAAAAGCTACAAGATATAGGATACAAAAAGCAATTGATACACTTATTTCTAAGCACGAGCGTTTTGCAGTAAAACCTATTTCCTTATGGATACGAATTTCTAGATCTTCTAGATCTATACAATTGGCCAAGGAACTTAGTTCAATAAAAAATGATCTGATGAACTCGAGTGTAAAAATAAGTGAGATTCGAAGCAAGCTTGTAATTGCTCTTGATTCCTTCAAAAGTAACAGCAATAAAAATGATGATTTGGTTGAATTTGAAGAAGATCTGAAGTTGGAGCTTGTGCCGGAGTGTTCATCGGATGCAATGTACAGTTTACATCAAAAACAAGTCGGGATTTCTTTTGATCAGGACACGATTATATCCAAGATCCTCCCCGTATTGAATCTAGAGATCACAAATTGTCATAATGAACTTGGGGCGCTCATTGCAAGAAAATCAGAGCTGGAAAAAGAAATACGAGATCTGCAAAGCAAGGTTAAAGCGATTAGAGCTCGGCGTGCAGAAGAGCTGGTTGAAAAAAACAATCTACAACAGGTAGAAAAGTTGAAAGAAAATAGCCAGCAAGGACAGCTAATAGATGCTCCAAACTTAAAGTGGCTTAGAATTCTATCGGAAAAAAATGCCCTGCCGTATAATGCCCATGAGACAGTATTAACATCAAGTATGGATGAAAAAGTAGAGATTTCGAGAGAAGCCTCACTTCCGATTCGAGAGGAAACTATACATACTCCTTTTGAACCAAGACAAGATAAAGAAATCGTTTCTGAAAATGCTGTTTGGGATATATTAACAGATTTAAGCCCAGATCAATTAACTCCAATAGCTGAACTTACGAAAGAAGAGACGATTAGTGGTGACAGTAAAAAAATAAAGAATAGAGCAAAATGGGCCAAGATTGCTGATCCTATAATTGATCCTAATACGGGTATGGCTCCTCGCTATGATCATGAGGCTAATCGCCATATGGGTGAGATTAGGAAGAAACATTTAGAAGCAGTATTAGAAGAAGCAGGCTCAAAAGGGCTGAAGCAATTTAAACCTGCGCCGGGAGATCTAGAGCCTGATAAGCCAAAAGCAGCTCTTCTCTTGTCACCGGTTAGCGGTGCTAGGATTGAGAATAGAAAGAAACGTGCAGATTTACGCCGTAAGGAACTTTTAAATCAAAAAACCCTACCCGATTCTGTTAAAGCATCTGGATGCAGGGATAGTATATTCTCCCATAATGATAATAAGCCTAAAGAAGCTAATGAGGCATTATCGTTGCTGGACAAAGTAAGCCTAAACTTAAGTTCAAACCTCATCACCCACAGCCATTAAATTCTACCGCGAAGAAAGTTGATTTTTTCGCGGTGATTTCTTACAATTCTATTTTAACCATAGGACGTTTAATGAGCGGTATGGACGTCCGTTTAAAATGAGGTATTTATGAGGATGTTGGAGGGAGAGATGCTGGATTTAGCATTAACAATGGAGAATATGTTAACTCGGGGTGGGGTTGTTCATCAGGCTTTTAATAAAAAATTGTTAAGCTGTCAGAAGCAACTCACAGAGTTAGAGGCAGGCATTGTAGAAGATGAAGATCTCATCCGCGCTTCACGCACAGAGGATCTTCCCAAAGTTCAGGCTGTTCTAGTGCGGCAAAGGAATTTTTATGGGCATACCGCCCGGAATGCTGCAATCTTAAAAACAGAATCTGAGCTTGCAACTGTTCAACATACTATAAAGATATCTGAAGAAAATATTATACTGGCAAAAAATAGAATAGAAGACTTGAAGGTTGAAATGCAAGCTTTTAAAAACAGTAAAAAGACTTTATATGGTTTTTTTTCAACTCAGAAATATTGTCAGTATGACTTTATTATTACACTAGACGAAAAATCCCATTTTACACCTTAGAACCAGTAGTAGGATTATAATGACCAAAGCATAGTTTTAATTTTTACCATCCAGCTATAATCGTTCCTTCATGATGTTCAATATGCCATTATAACCTATCTTAATCTATTTCTAGAATTGAATAATAATTTGTCCCATCCTGGGCTGAACGCTGCTAGCGGTAAAGATGTTGAGGCGTATACTCAGTTGATTTAGTTAAAGCGCGATCCGAGCCTGGATCCTCGTCTTCGGCGAGAAAGGCACTACTCTAGTTCTATATTAAAGTTAAGCTTAATTTCGAATCTACAGTTTGACTTTCATCAACCGTGCCTTATCCCTTACCCAATCTTTTTCGCGTTCGCTGGCGCGTTTGTCGTGTTGTTTTTTACCTTTGGCGAGGGCAATGTTAACTTTGACGCGGTTTTTGTGCCAGTGTAAATCTAGAGGAATAAGCGTATAGCCTTGACGTTCTACATAGCCTATTAATTTATGCAATTCTTGGCGTTTCATCAGTAGCTTGCGTGTGCGATCCGGTACAGCTTTGACATGGGTTGAAGTGGTATTTAAGGGCGTAATGTGTGTGCCTATCAGCCAGGCTTCGCCATTTTTGAGCAATACATAGCTATCGACGAGTTGTACTTTACTCGAGCGTAAACTCTTGACTTCCCAACCTTCTAACACTAAACCCGCTTCAAACCGTTCTTCAATATGGTATTCGTGCAGGGCTTTTTTGTGTAAGGCTATGGTCGAATTTTGCTTTTTATTTTCACTCACGATATTACTCGTATCCGCTTAATTAATGTGTGATGAAATATCAACAAAGAAAATGAACCTTAATGAATACTCTGAAAGTGTTCAATTGCTCTGAATCGTCATTGCGAGGCCCCGAGCGCCAGCGAGTGGCCGTGGCAATCCAGGGGTTCAAATACTCGATTTATAAGAGTCACAGTTCTTTATGGATTTCATTATGCATGATGTTTATTTTCATCGTTCAACATCTTACTGGATTGCCACACGGCGCTCGTATTGTTCCGTGCGACACAATCCTTTCATACGTGCCACGGTACATAGATTCTATTGTAACCTAGCTACTCGCTTGTTCGCAATAACAAGCCCCGCGGACCGCGTCCTACCGTGCAATTTAATAGTTTGGGAAACCATTGTCAAGTTACTTCTTGAATAAAAATGCATTATAACATACAATATAACTTATTACAAAAATTATCTTCATAGTATTCAATAAAAACCAGTAGTGACCTGAACTAGAGTGTGTTAGAATTCCGCATAGTATAATATAAAGGTTAATAACATGAGCTGGCTGTCCAAATTATTACCATCTAAGATCCGCACCTCGACTGAAGGCAAGGGCGCCAACGTACCCGAAGGTTTATGGGTAAATTGCCCTCAATGTAAGGGTATGCTGTATAAGCCTGAGTTGGAGCGCAATGTCGAAGTATGTCCAAAATGTAGTCACCACTTTTATATTAGTGCGCGTCTGCGTTTAAGCCAGCTACTGGACCCCGACAGCGGTAAAGAATTGGCCAATGAATTGCACGCCAGCGATCTGCTGAAGTTCAAAGACACTAAGCGTTATAAAGATCGCTTAGTGCATATGCAAAAAAATACCGGCGAAAAAGACGCCTTGGTGGTAATGGAAGGGCAACTCAAACAAAAACCTATTGTCGTGGCTGTATTCGAATACTCCTTCATAGGCGGCTCTATGGGTGCTGTGGTGGGAGAAAAATTTGTGCGCGGTGTTGAACGTGCGTTGCAACAAAAATGTCCTTTTGTGTGTATTTCCGCCAGCGGCGGCGCACGTATGCAAGAAGGGCTAACCTCTTTATTGCAAATGGCAAAAACCAGTGCGGCTTTGCAGCGTTTTCATCAACAAAAATTACCCTATATTTCTGTGTTGACGAATCCTACTATGGGCGGGGTGTCCGCCAGTTTAAGCATGTTAGGCGATATCATTATCGCCGAGCCTAAGGCCTTAATCGGCTTTGCTGGCCCTAGAGTTATAGAGCAAACGGTACGAGAAATATTGCCGGACGGCTTTCAGACCAGTGAATTTCTATTAGAACACGGTCATATCGATTTGATCATCGATAGACGTGAATTGCCCAATCGTATTGCGGGCTTATTGGCTAAGCTTGTGGCGCAGTAACGAGATGGTCAAAAAGACACTGGCGCAATGGTTCACGTGGATAGAACAACAGCATGTGCTAGAAATTGACTTGTCTTTAGAGCGGGTTCTACAAATTGCGGAAAAGCTGGGGCTGCTTAAATTCAATTGCCCCGTCATTACAGTGGGCGGTACGAATGGCAAAGGCAGCACCGTAACCACTTTAGCCGCCATTTACAGCGCTGCGGGATATCGGTGCGGGGTCTACACTTCGCCGCATTTATTGCAATTCAACGAACGCATCGTTATGGATAATCATATGGTCAGCGATGCCGCTTTATGTGAAGCTTTTGCGGCAGTAGAAGCGGTTAGAGACACCATTACTTTAACCTATTTTGAATTTGCTACCTTAGCCGCTCTGTACTTATTTCAAAAAAATACAGTAGAGATCATTATTTTAGAAGTGGGCTTAGGCGGCCGCTTAGATGCGGTGAATATAGTCGATAGCGATGTGGCGATCCTCACTACGGTGGATATTGATCACACCGATTATTTAGGTAACAGCCGGGAAGAAATCGGCGCTGAAAAAGCCGGTATTTTTCGAACTGGTAAGCCTGCGATTTATGGCGATTGTGACAGAGTGAGCACGGTGATTGAAAATGCTGCCGCCAAAGGCGCGGTATTATATT
Source organism: Gammaproteobacteria bacterium (assembly GCA_021156165.1). Lineage (GTDB taxonomy): Bacteria > Pseudomonadota > Gammaproteobacteria > UBA1113 > UBA1113 > VFKP01. The sequence goes on from JAJNBM010000025.1 coordinate 6,382, forward strand.
TACAAGGAACCGATTTTTATTTTGAAGAAGAAAAAGAAACTTGGCATTGGCACAATACCGATCGCCATTATACTCATCTGCCGAAGCCCGCAGTATTATTGCATAATGCCTCACTGGCATTACAAGCCGTAACCTTATTGGAATCTAGATTGCCGGTTACCTTAGAGGCGATACGCCAGGGCTTAGCCACAGTGCGTGTAGTGGGTCGTTTTCAAATCCTCGCTGATAAGCCTAGATGCATTGTCGATGTGGCGCATAATCCACAATCTAGCGCACAATTATATAGGCAACTGAATCTCTTAGGCTGGCAGGGAAAGTTGCATATCGTTTTTTCTATGTTAGCAACCAAAGATAGGTTAGCTAGCCTTTTACCCTGGCAGCAGTGTGATGCCAAATGGTATTTGGCACCGCTAACAGATAAAAAAGCAGCCCCTTTAGAGGCTATAGTGGCTGCTTTTAATGAGCTAGGGATTACATCGTATCAAAAATATGACACAATAGATAACGCTTATAGTGCAGCGCGAGATAACGCCGCCGCCAATGAAACAGTGTTGGTTTTTGGCTCTTTTCATACAGTGGCAGAAGTGATTAGGAATGAATCCATAGACAACTACTCGCCCGCTATGAAATAGATTTTAATAGCGGTGTAATACCAGTACCTCGTCATTGCGAGCTTGCGAAGCAATCCAGGGAAATATTTACAGATGAAAAGGACTTTGTATTTATGATAAGGTTAATAAAAAAATAGGGTACTTATGGAAATGAGCTCTTGAATCCCTGGATTGCTTCGCAAGCTCGCAATGGCGGGATTGACGGGGCGAGTAGTTATACGAATATAGGAGAAATAACATGACTATTACGTTAACGACATTTGATTATATCCTAATTGCTATAATCATTGTGTCTAGTTTAATCGGCTTTATGCGTGGTTTTGTGCACGAGTCACTCTCTTTACTGATTGTTTTAACAGCATTGTGGCTGGCTTTCGAATATGCAGCGCGCGCTGAATTTTATTTTGTAGACATTATTCCCAATACCAACGCTAGATTGTGGGCGGCGGTGATTAGCATTATCCTCGTAGTCTTGTTAATTGGCGCGGTGATAAGAAAGATTATGTTACATTTTATGAATAAATCTAAATCTACCTATCTAGATAAGTTTGTAGGTTTTTTATTTGGCATATTACGCGGTTTTGTAGTTGTAGGTCTGGTCGTATGGGGTATCTCTAATACTACTTTAAAAGAAAAGCCATGGTGGCAGGATTCGGGTATGGTTAAATATTTGCAAAAAAGTGTTGCTTGGCTGGATCAGTATCGTAGCAGCTATACCTCCGTTGCGAATAACGACACAGATGCGAATGAAACGGCGTCTGCATTAAAAGAAACAACTTAAGAGGGTTAATGGTGTGTGTGGAATAGTCGGTTTAGTTTCTAAACAAAATGTGAGTGCCGAATTGTATGATGCCTTAACATTATTACAGCATAGAGGTCAGGATGCGGCAGGCATGGCTACATGCGAAGAGCGACAATTACACTTACAAAAAGGAAAGGGCCTGGTGCGTGATGTGGTACATGCGCCAGATATACTGCGTTTGCGCGGTTGTTATGGCTTAGGGCACGTGCGTTATCCCACTGCAGGCACGGATTCCGCGGCCGAGGCACAACCATTATATGTCAATTCTCCTTATGGTTTATGTTTAGTACACAATGGTAACTTAACCAATGCTGCTAGTTTGCAAAAAGAATTATGGCAAAAAGGTTTTAGGCATTTAAATACACGCTCAGACTCGGAGGTGTTGTTGAATGTTTTTGCGGAGGAATTGCAGCGGGCAGCTGTAGGTGAATTAACCTCCGAAAAATTATTTCATGCCGTGGGTCAACTCCATCTTAGATGCAAGGGGGCCTATGCGGTGATCGTATTGATTGCCGGTTATGGACTATTAGCTTTTCGCGATCCTTATGGCATTAGGCCTTTGTCTTTAGGCGTTAGAAAAAATGAGGATGCAACATCGGATTATCTATTTGCTTCGGAAACGGTGGCGTTGCATAGCTTAGGATTTCAGCTATTAGACGATGTGGCTCCGGGCGAGGCTGTTTTTATCAGTACAGATGGGCAACTGCAGCGGCAACAATGTGCCCACAAAACGCAATTGTCCCCTTGTTTATTTGAGTTTGTTTATTTATCCCGTCCCGATTCCATCATGTCCAAGATATTAGTGTATAAAGTTCGTTTGAAATTGGGAGAATATCTGGCTGAAAAATTAGTGCGACTATGGCCTAACCACGATATTGATGTCATCATGCCTGTGCCGGAAACGAGCCGTACCGCGGCTTACGCGATGTCTTTGCGTTTGGGTTTAAAATACCGTGAAGGCTTAGTGAAAAACAATTACATAGGCCGCACTTTCATTATGCCCGGTCAAGCGATACGCCGTAAGTCGGTGCAGCGTAAATTAAATGCCATCGATCTAGAATTTCAGGGGAAGAATGTGCTTTTAGTCGATGATTCGATCGTACGAGGCACTACCTCAAGGGAAATTATCGAATTAGCGCGCGCTGCAGGGGCCAAAAAAGTGTATTTTGCCTCTGCCGCACCGGAAGTGATATCCCCTAATGTGTATGGTATTGACATGCCCCGAACGGCTGATCTTATCGCTCATAATCGCAGTGTGGAAGAAATTAGAGTTTTGCTCAATGCAGACGGTTTGATTTTCCAAGATCTAAAGGATTTAATTGCCGCAGCGCGTGAAGGTAATCCAGCTATCACCCAGTTTGAAGATTCCGTTTTTAGTGGCAATTATATTACTGGCGATATCAATGCCGAATATTTGGAGGCGCTGGCGCAGGCCAGGGCCTGTAGCCATTAGGTTTACCGGCTGTAAAATGATAAAGCGACCCAAACATTAGCAAATTTTTGTCAAATATAGCCCGATACTCTCCTCAAATTTGCTAATATTTTGTTCGGCTTTATTTGTTTTTCGCTTCGACAAACCTAATGGCTACAGGCCTAAAAAGTGAAATAATAACCGTCCTTTTCCCATATGAGCGCATGAAACCCGTTATGCCAATCACTGAGGGTAATGCGGGTAAAGGCCTGATTTTCTCGATAACAAAGGTGATACCCCGGCTTGTGTGTATGTCCATGAACCAGCATGTTCCTATGGGCTTGTTTCAGCCATGCTAGAGCGGCATCGGTAACGATGTCCATTTTCACAGAGTTTACAGTTTCCACATAATTTTTACTTTTCTGGCGAGCGCTTTGTGCTATTTTACGGCGTAGCCACAAAGGTAGGGCTAGAAATAAGCGTTGCAGCCAAGGGCTGTTGGCATAGTGACGCCATCGTTGATAAGCTAAGTCGTCACTACACAATAAATCACCATGACTCAGCAATACAGGAATACCATAAAAATCAACAGCATAGGGGTCAGAAAGTTCATTCCAATCCACCCGTTTTGCGAAGTCTTTACTCAATAGAAAATCCCGATTACCCCGCATAAAATAAAGCTTCACTCCCAGTTTACGCCAGGTTTGTAGCTCGGCAACGGTTGCTTCTATAAAAGTATTGTTGTCGTCATCCCCCACCCAAGCCTCAAAAAAATCGCCTAAGATATATAAATCAGAGCAGTTTGCAGCCCATTTTTGGCGTAGTGTAGCTAAAGCTGCCAAGCCTTGCGGCTCTGCCGGGTTTAAGTGTAGGTCTGAAATAACAATAATAGACATGTTTATTCCGGGCAATCTCGAGTATAATATACTTATCCCACTTCAAGATGCGAATAATTCCGTAGGGGCCACCCCCTGTGGTTGCCCATCTCGGGCAAACACGGGGCCTGCCCCTACGTACAATCTCGCATCTTCAAGTACTGTGAGCATGTGTCAAATAATAGACATTTTAAAGTATAAGAGTAGGTTATGCAAACATCGTCCGCAAAATTTCGCTTTTGTCCTAGTCCTACGGGCTTGATCCACTTTGGTAATGTGCGTACGGCATTGTTTAATGCATTATTAGCCCATAAATTGCAAGGTACATTTTTGTTGCGTATCGAAGACACTGATAAAGAGCGTTCTAAAAGCGAATACACCGAAGCCCTGATGGCGGATCTGCACTGGTTAGGATTAGAGTGGCAAGAAGGTCCCGAAGTGGGTGGCAACAACGGCCCTTATTGGCAATCTGAACGTCAAGCCATTTACGATAACGATTATCAGCGTTTAGGTCTGCATGCTTATCCTTGCTTTTGCAGCGAACAAGATTTAGAAGCGATGCGCAAAGTGCAGCGCTCTCAGGGGCAGCCACCTCGTTACGCGGGTACTTGCAGGCATTTATCCACCGAAGAAATCACAGTAAAAATTGCTGCGGGCGAAAAACCCGCATTGCGCTTTAGAGTGCCGGATGGCGAAGCGGTAGAATTTATAGATTTAGCCAAGGGGCCGCAACGCTTTTTAACCGATGATATAGGCGATTTTATCATACGCCGCGCGGATGGCACGGCACCTTTCATGTATTGCAACGCCATTGATGACGCCATGATGGGCGTAACGCATGTAGTGCGGGGTGAGGATCACTTAACCAATACGCCACGACAAATATTGATCTTACAAGCACTGGGTTTAAGAGTACCGCAATATTGCCATATTTCTTTGATCATGGGGGCCGATCATACCCCCTTGTCTAAGCGCAATGGCAGTCGCAACATGCAAACTTTGCGTGCAGAAGGCTATTTACCTTTAGCCATCGTCAACTATTTAGCGCGCTTAGGTCATTATTATAGCAGTGAACAATTTATGAGTTTAGCGCAATTGGCTGCGGGTTTCGATTTTAACCATCTAAGTCGATCAGCAGCCCATTTTGATGAGCAACAATTATTGCATTGGCAAAAAGAAGCAGTGATGCGGTTGTCGCCAACGGCATTTAAATTGTGGATAGGCGAGCACAGTACACAGTTTAATTTAATACCTCCTGCCAAACACGAATTATTTTTAAAAATCATACAGCCCAATATTGTTTTTCCCAAAGAATTTGACGATTGGGCTACGCGTTTGTATGCAGAAACGCTTCCCTTGGAACCTACGCTACGCGATGTACTTCTTCAAGCACATAAAGGTTTCTTTATGACAGCAATAGCCGCTGTTAAAGAGAAAGGAGTAGATTATGCTTATTTGCAACAATGCCTACAGCAAGAATGTAATGCCAAAGGGCGTTCTTTATTTCAGCCCTTGCGCGTGGCCTTAACCGCTTCCTTGCACGGCCCGCAATTAGAGGACATATTGCAGCTTATGGGCAGGGAGCAGGTATTGCGTCGGTTTGCAGCTGCAGCTTTATTGAAGGCAGAAGATTCGTCATGCTAAGTATCTACAATAGTAAAAGTAAACAAAAAGAAATTTTTAAACCCCTACGGGCTAATGAAGTCACTCTGTATGTGTGCGGCATGACGGTATACGATTATTGTCATATAGGCCATGCCAGAATGATGGTTGCTTTTGATGTGATCAATCGTTATTTGCGCTATTGTGGTTATAAAGTCAAGTATGTGCGCAACATCACCGACATAGACGATAAAATTATCCGAAGGGCTTTGGAAAATAAAGAACCCATGGAAGTTTTAACGACACGTTTTATCAACGCCTTAATAAAAGATATGCGCGCACTAGGAACCTTGCCACCGGATTTGGAGCCTAAGGCTACGGATTACGTTCCTCAGATGATAAGCTTAATAGAAACGCTCCTTCATAAAGGTTTTGCTTATGTAGGCAGTACTGGCGATGTGTATTTTGATGTGATGCAATTTAAAAATTATGGAAAATTGGCACATAAAGATTTAGAAGCATTGGAAGCCGGAGCGCGCATCGCTATTGAAGAAGCTAAAAAAACACCCTTGGATTTCGTGTTATGGAAATTATCTAAAGAAAATGAACCGTATTGGCCTTCGCCATGGGGCAATGGTCGTCCGGGTTGGCATACGGAATGTGTAGTCATGTCGAGCTTGGAATTAGGGCAACCCTTTGATATTCATGGCGGCGGCAACGACTTGAAATTTCCCCATCATGAAAATGAAATCGCACAAGCAGAATGCGCTTACGGCAAACCCTTTGTAAATTACTGGATGCATGTAGGTTTTGTTGAAATCAACAAAGAAAAAATGTCTAAATCCTTAAACAATTTTTTTACGATACGTGAGGTATTGCGTGAATGGAAGAACGAGGTGGTGCGTTATTTCCTCCTATCGGGTCATTATCGCAGCCCAGTGGATTATTCGTTAGAGGCTCTAGAGGGCGCACAAAATGCCTTAGATCGTTTGTATGGCGCTTTACGTGGCATAGATCTGACGACGGGAACAATAGAAAATGAAGTGGCTAAGGCTCATGAAGTGCGCTTTATGGTTGCAATGGACGACGATTTCAACACACCGATAGCTTTGTCTGTTTTATTTGACTTGGCGCGAGAATTAAACCGCAGTAAGGTTGAGGAACCGAGCAATGTAACCGCTTTAGCACAAATGCTGAAGAAATTAGCTGCCGTGCTGGGTTTATTAGTGTCGCCAGTTGAAAGTTATTTTCAAAAAGATGCACATTCTGTTATTGATGCAAACGAAATAGAGGCATTGATTGCTTTACGGCAGAGCGCGCGTCTTGAAAAAAATTGGGCAAAGGCAGATGAAATCCGTCAGCAGTTGGCACAAAAAGGCGTAGTAATAGAAGACAGCGGCGATGGTACAACGTGGCGATATCAGTAATAGTATATCGTAGGGGCAGGCCCCCGTGCCTGCCCTAAGTAGCGCTTCGTATGATTTACATTTTCACGTATAATAAGGAGACAAGAAATGAGTGATTATCAAACATTAACGGCATTAAAACCCATCTTAACGGCTATTGAGGCCGTGGGAGATTTTAACTTTGCTGATTTGAAAGGCAAAAAAGTAATTATTTATTTCTACCCTAAAGACAACACTCCGGGTTGTACTTGTGAAGGGGAAAACTTTCGGGATGCGTATAAAAAGTTTTTTAAAGAAAATACCGTTATTCTAGGGGTGTCTCGCGATTCAATCAAATCGCACCAAAAATTTCAGAGCCAGTTTGAATTTCCCTTTGCTTTATTGTCTGATAGCGATGAGGCTTTGTGCACTGCTTTTGGCGTCATTAAAGATAAAACCATGTACGGGAAACCGGTACGTGGCATTGAGCGTAGCACTTTTTTGTATGACGAAAAAGGTAAATTAGTCAAAGAATGGCGTAAGGTAAAAGTAGAAGGACATGTGGCAGAAGTGTTAGTAGCAGTAAAAGCAGAGTAATATGGATTGCTAAAATGAAAAATATATACCCGATCTTAAGACCTCTATTGTTTATGTGCCCTCCTGAAGCCGCTCATCATACGGTTTTAAATCTATTGGACCTAAAAGCAAAAATATTAAATCCATATCCAAAATGGGCGCTACAAACGCCACAACAAGTCGCCGGGTTATCCTTCCCGAATTCCGTGGGCTTGGCGGCGGGGTTTGATAACCATGCGGCACATTTACCCGCTTTGTTTCAGCTGGGTTTTGGCTTTATTGAAGTCGGCGGTATTACCCCTCAGGCACAACCGGGTCATCCTAAACCGCGCTTATTTCGTTTATCAGCCCAACAATCCTTACTCAATCGCATGGGTTTTTGTAATCGCGGGGTGGATTATTTGGTGGAAAATCTAAAAAAAAGGCCTGTAGGCCAGATTGTAGGCGTGAATATTTGTAAAAATACAAATACACCTTTAATAGATGCACTGAACGATTATCTATACTGTTTTGATAGGGTGGCGCCTTTTTGTGATTACGTCACCATTAACATTTCCTCTCCCAATACGGCAGGTCTGCGTGATCTACAACACAGCGATTATTGCCGTCAACTGTTAACCGGCTTAAAACAAGCACAAAGTGATTATGCTCATCGCAGTCAACGATATGTGCCTTTATGGGTTAAGGTAGCTCCGGATTTAAATAGCGAAGAGATTAGAATGTTAGCCGATATTTTCTGTGCGCAGCAAATGGATGCGATTGTTGCCACCAATACGACGATCCATCGCGAGCATGTGCCAGTAGAGTGGCGCGATCAACCCGGGGGAATCAGCGGTCGCGCTTTAAGCGCGCGTGCCGATGCGGTATTAGCAGCATTTTACCAGGCCGTAGGAGAAACTATTCCGCTGGTAGGCGTGGGAGGCATCCTGTCCTTAACCGATGCCAAACGCAAACGCGCAGCAGGGGCCAAATTGTTACAATTGTACAGCGGATTAATTTACGAAGGACCTAGTTTAGTTAAAGAAATCGTGACTGGCTTATGAGCGAATCCATTTACCCGCCGCGCCGCATTAAAAGTTTTGCCCGTTGTGCAGGGCGTATGACGCCGGCCCAAAAGTTGGCAGTGGATACGGTGTTACCCGGGTATGGTTGGATCAAAAATACGGTGATGGATAAGCCTCTGATTTTAGATATAGGTTTTGGCATGGGCCATAGTTTGGCGTGGCAAGCAGAGCAGTATTCACAGTTCCATTTCTTAGGAGCGGAGGTATTTTTACCCGGAGCTGCGCGTTTAGCGACTCTATTACAAGAAAAAAAGTTATCGAATGTGCACATTGCCTATGGCGATGTAGTATTGTTACTCAAAGAACAATTGGCGTTGCAGAGCTTATCTGGAGTGCAGATTTTCTTTCCTGATCCTTGGCCCAAAAAACGGCATCACAAACGGCGCCTACTCCAAACCGATTTTTTAAACTTATTGTTAACACATATGGAGCCAGGTGCTTTCTTACATTTTGCCAGTGACTGGGCGGATTATTGTGTAGGCGTGAAAGCATTACTCGCATCCCATTCCAAGTTATCTTTTGAAAAGCCATTTGGGGGCATAGAAGTTTTGGAACGGCCACAAACCCGCTATGAAAACAGAGGCGTGGTACAAGGGCATGAGATTGAAGACATCGTTGTGTGGGTTACGAGCTGAAGATAACAGCAGCTCTATCGTAGGGGCAACCCCCTGTGGTTGCCCTAGTAGGGCAGGCACGCGGGCCTGCCCCTACGAAAGGATTTTATTACTTCTTAATACATCCGGAAGAGAATTGAGATTCTCTTTCTTTATGTTCACGATTTCTTCTTTTTCTTCACATAAATTTTTGCAGTCTTATTCGTTCTGGTTTTAAAGCGTCTATGTTGCCATAAATATTGTTCGGGATGTGCAAGGATAGCTTTTTCTAAAATTTGATTGATACGCGTGGCATTTTCAACTTCATCCTCGCTAGGGTAATTTTCTAAAGCGGGGTGTATATGCAGATGATAGTGATAATTTTCATCGCGATAATACGTCATAGGCACTACCGTTAAGCCAAAATTTCGTGCCATTTTAGCGGGAGTGGTAATGGTAGCGGTGGGGATATTAAAGAAAGGCGCAAACACGCTCACTTTACGACCATAGTCTTGATCCGGTGCGTACCACACCGGAACACCTTCTTTCAAAACGCGGATCAACGACCGCACATCTTTACGTTCTAAAGCTTTATAAGCGTAACGTGAGCGGCTTTGTAGCATAAAATAATTAAAAACAGGGTTGGGGTGAGCGCGATAGAATAAAGCAAAGCGTGCTTGTTTAGACAACAAACGACCCATGATTTCTAAGGTGGTGAAATGAAAGCCTAACCACAATATCTTTGAGCGAGCAATGCCGTTTTCGTAGGATTGATCGAAATGCTCTAAACCATGGATAGTAAAAGGGATCGGGCTCAACTTTTTTTCTGAACCTAGCCATGCCACTAGAGTTTCAACCAAGCTGATGCCTACAGAGCGAAAACAGGCGCGAACTAAATCTTTTTGTTGTTTAGGGGTGTAATGTGGGAAACACAAACGAATATTGGTGGCACATACCCGACGCCTGTAAGGAGCCAATGGAGCGCTGATTTGTCCTAAGCCTGCACCTAAGGCGTAAAGCCAGGACAGTGGTAGTTGCACTAATAACCAAGCACAAGCATAACCTAACCACAAGCCCCAATAACGGGGTTTTAACCATGCAAAACTAAAAGCTTTATCCATTAAAAAAGGTTCCGTATTGAGTTCTAAAATGTATTGTAGTATATTTTAAAAATGAATTCAATATTATTCTCTGGTTTAGCTGGCTTTCTTAATATGGCCTTGCTCTATTGGGTGTCGCCTTTGGCGGCACTGATAGCATTTGTGGTCGAGAGTGTAGCATTATTTTGTTTGATCACCAAACGCACACAATGGGCTTGGGCTGGATTGGTGTATGGTGGTAGTAGTGTATGGGTTCTAGTACATTTTTTAGGGGCAATGAGCCATCAAATCCCACTGTCCTGGCAGAATCGCACGGTACAACTGGATGCCACCATTATTTCTATGGTGGCGAGCAATACGGTTAAGCAAACATTTACCGTGCAAGCCACTAGGCTTTGTTTAAATGGACATTGTCTAAAGATAGATGCCGAGATCGAACTCAATGCTTATATGAATGCCAAAAGCCCATCGCTGCTGTCTTTTAAACCCGGCGAAAGATGGCTCTTTTACGCACGTTTAAAACGATTGCATCGTCTGGCGAATCCGAGTGTCTTGAAGGTTTTAGAATGGGCTAAGGGAGATTATGCTGTGGGGAGCGTATTAAACCATCCAACAGCGCGTTTGCTTCAGCCTGCACCGGTATTGAATATAAACGGGTTACGTCAAAAATTAGCACAACAGATACTCGCCGCACACTTAAACGACAATAGCTCAGCCATCATGGTAGCTTTAACTTTAGGCGATCGCAGTCATTTATCCTCTGACTTGTGGTTGCTGTTTCAACAAACGGGTGTGTTACATTTGATGGCAATTTCGGGTTTACACGTTGGTTTAGTCGCTACTTTTGTTTATGGTTTGATGTATTTGCTATTATGGCCTTTCCCCAAATTATTTCATCACATGCCACGACAAAAAATAGCGATGTGGGCAGCGGTATGCATCGCTTGGAGTTATGGTGCTTTGGCTGGATTTTCTGTGTCGACGGTACGCGCTTGTATTATGATTAGCCTGTATGTTTTAGCGAAAAGCCTCTCGCGCCAAATGTCGTGGTTAGCGGTTTTGTTGTGGTCTTCCGTGAGTATTTTAATCTTTGCGCCCTTACAAAGCTTAAATATAAGTTTTTGGTTATCCTTTATTGCTGTGTATAGCATTGCATTTTTATTATGGATTTTTCCTAAGCACCAAGGGCGCCTAAAGCAACACCTGAGTATGCAAGTAGCCTTAAGCTTATGCTTATTGCCCTTTTCATTATTGTTTTTTCAAAGATCGCCTTTGAATGCGCCGCTCGCTAATCTTTTGGCGATACCGTGGGTGAGTTTTATTATTTTGCCAGGCGCTTTATTGGCCTTAATCCTGCAGACGATTTATCCACTGCTAGCGCATCCTATTTTTATCTCACTGCAATGGAATATAGATTACTTATTATATTTCCTACGTGGCGTGGCGCAATTATTTCCGTATCAATGGTGGCATGGTGGGGGATTATTGAGCCTGGGCTTAATGAGTGGCGGTTTATTATTAGCCTGGTTGCCGCGAGCATGGCAATTAAGAGGTTTAGCTCTAATATGGTTGTTGCTGGCTTTTATTCCGTTGAATCCCCAGCCCAAACCGCCACCTTTGCGTGTTACTATTTTTGATGTAGGGCAAGGATTGGCGGTATTATTACAAACGCGGTATCATGCTTTGCTCTACGATACTGGCCCTTCTTATTATGGCGGTGGTGATGCGGCAACGAGTGCGATCCTGCCTTTTTTAAAACAACAGGCGCAGGCAAATGTAGATATTCTGGTGGTAAGTCACCAAGACGCCGATCACAGTGGCGGCGTTCCCACACTATTAAAGCAGTTGCCGGTTGAACACTTGATCACGAGCATGTCGCAATCGCGCTTTGTAAAAAGAATCTATGAGGATAAAACTTTCCTTAATGCAGCACGGTTTAATTCACAACAAGCATTACAATTAAGCTACTGTGTAGAAGGGCAGCAGTGGCGTTGGGATGGCGTAGATTTTCGCTTTCTAAGTCCCAAAGCAGGTATTACCGATCAGAAAGGTAATAATTTATCTTGCGTGTTGGTCGTAACGGTGGCGGGGCGTCGCTTATTGTTAACCGGCGATATTGAAGCAAGGGTAGAAGCGCAGTTGGGGCTCTCGGCATCCGCTTATTTTCCTGCCGATGTATTGCTGGCGCCCCATCATGGTAGCAACACTTCATCTAGCTTGGCTTTTATAACAGCTGCTAAACCTAAACTAGTTGTTTTTTCGACTGGGTACCTTAATCGCTATCATTTTCCAGCAAAGAATATTCAAAAAAGGTATCAGATGGCAGGCGCCTTAATGTATAACACGGCCAATAACGGTGCTATTTCATTCAGTTTTAATGAACAAGGTGAAATAAGTTCAGTAAGTACTGTGCGTCAGGATATTCCCTGGCAACAATTTCTAGAAAAAATGTATTTTATAATTAATGGATGAAAAATATATGCTTTATATGCAAAATAGGCGTTTTTCACACTTGTATTCGTAGGGAACGCAAACCTCTTCCGGCTAGCTATACAAGGGCAGACACGGGGGCCTGCCCCTACGTAATAAAATAAATTCGACTATACTATAATGGAGCACAAGCGGGAAAAAACATGGCAGTTATAGGACAATACGAAATCACGGAAACCCTAGGGACAAGCGGCAGGTATTTGATTTATAGGGCAAAAGTGCCCAGCAGCGCTGAAAAAGTCCTCATTAAAACCTTACGCCCGAATGAAATCGAGCGCGGCGATTTTGCCCAATTGCAGCATGAATGTAGCTTGCTACAGCGTCTAGGCAGACACAATGGTTATTTTCCGAGTGTCATCGGTTGGGTAGAGCCCGAAAACCCCTTACATTTAATTCTAAAAGACGAAGATTTTGTCTTTTTAAGCGAAGCCTTAACGCAAAAGCCACTGGATTTAGCCGTATTTTTTCCCCTAGCGATACAAGTGGCGAAAATGCTCACGGAAATTCACAATGCGGGGATTATTTTTAAAAACATCAATCCGCGCAGTATTTGGGTTAGAGCCACGGATAAAGCGGTACAGATTGCGGATTTTTCTATTGCCACGGAATTAAACCGCACGATGGTACCGGGAGATCCGCCCCGATTATTACAAGGTAGTTTAGAATACATT
>JAJNBM010000026.1 GCA_021156165.1 Gammaproteobacteria bacterium
CTTATCTTCTTCCAACCAAATTTCCCGTTGTGCATCCCACAGGGTATCACTCCACAACTCAAACTTTTGTCCTTGCCCTACTACCATCACTCTTTTGTCTAACTTGGCATAATCGCGCAACAATTGGGGTATTAAAATACGTCCCTGATTGTCCATTTCTACTTCACTCGCATGTCCTATTAAGAGTCTTTGTAGACGTCGAGTCGCGGGATTAAAGCTGGGCAAAGCCTCTAACTTTCGTTCAATAATTTCCCATTCTTCTAAAGGATATAACAATAAACAAGCTGATTGAGTATCAATAGTGACCACCAACTGCGCTTTATCGTCTGTTTCCAGTAATAAGTCCCGCTGCCGGGCCGGCATAGCCAACCGACCCTTAACATCGAGACTAACTGCAGTGATGCCACGAAACACTTAAAGATACTCCACAATATACCACTTATCCCCACTTTCATACACTATAGCCCACAGAATGGAGAAAAACAAGGGATTGAGAGAAGTTTTTTAAAATATTTTTGAAAGAGAGATTTGGCTTCTACAGGGCTATTCAGGGAGGACCTCGCTAGCCGCTTAGAGATCAAAGCTAAGGGATAAATATTGCATATGTAGAGAAATTGACGAGCTGCCCTGCTTTAAAAAAGCACGTACATCTAATTGCTCATTAAATTTACAGAAATACGCGCTAAAAGATATTGCATTCATCGCGCGTTTTTAGAATAAGAATCAGCAGGCGTTGGTGAATATGCTATAAAGCTTAAACCAGAATATAAGCTACACCTGCAACCTTATTTATTAACAAACACAGTTTCAGCGATGATTGAATGCATCCAACAAGGTTTAGGCTTAATCCAACTGCCTCTATATGTACTAGAAGAATATCTCAATAGCGGTAAATTGATAGAAATATTGCCAGAATATCAGGCCGACAACGCCTATGTATTTTATCATTACCCTAAATATGCGCATCCACAGCCTAAAATACGGAAGTTTATAGAGTATTTTTTGTGATTTACTTTTCACGGTAAAAGCCCCATACATTGGCTATAAGATACCCAAAAATCCTGTGCGCCACGCCACTTCGGAGTATGTCTCCCCAATTGCCGTGACATAAAAGGAATATGGGGGATTTTCGTCAATAGGGTGTCCCATCCTTGTGTGTAAAAATCCAGACACCATCCTGTAGAACAGCAGCAATATCATCGTCAGGATAAGTCACTTGATCACCAGCACTGCGATCGCCCACCTCCAAAAAACACACAGCCTCATTGGTTTTATTAATAAGCTGATGCGCTTTACCGCTGCCTGCTTTAAAACCCGCGCACATACCCGGAGCCAATACAATTTCATTGTCACCACTTTTTAAGGTAGGGCATCCCGCCAACACATAAACGAATTCATCCTGTTTGGAATGCGCATGATATAAGGCCGACACGCCACCTGGTTCCAAACGTGTCAAATTTACACCAAAATTGCTAAGAGCAAACACATCCCCCAAGCGACGTTTCTCGCGCTGATTCATCATTGAGGCAAAAGGTTCAGGATAAACAGAACGCACCTTGTTAAGAGCTACGTCTGTTGCCAACACGGCATCGGGATAATGAGTTATTCCCATGATCACACCTCTCTATGAGTTGATTTAAATTGAATCAGGGCATTAATATGCTTATGCTCTTGTAGCGCGCGCCATAACGCGCAACTTTTGCAGGTTCAGCCAAAAGCTGTTTCCTTATTCAATACATCTGCTAAAACATGCAATGACATCTCAATCCACAACTTTATCATCTCGTATTTCATAATATAACGTTATTCTTGTAATGTATCCTTTTTTTCCAAATGCCCACAAATAATTTAACGAACGATTTCAATAAAAAAACAGCGCAATGATTTCCGGACAGCTTTGCGCTATTTGAAAAAATTATGTACATATTTCTTTAAAGATATATTTTAAAAGATCTGTTTTTAGAGTATACTACCTTCCCGGTAGAAGAGTACGAGTATTGTCTATAAATAATCCGTTAACAGCTTATAGATGATAAAAATAACGACGGAGTCAAAAGATGAAGACACTGAGATTTAAGAACTTATCAGCAACGAAACAAGCATTAGTACGAGCAGACTTTACACAAGAATATGAAGCCAACCCCAAGTTATTCGCTAAGGATATTACAGCGCGGGATATAAAAATCGGTAATAGCCAAAAACCAGTTTCAGAAGAAGAAAGATCCGCTTGGGTAAAGAGGCTGACTTCTAATACCTCTCTACCCGATCCAGTAGAAGAAGAAGCAAGACAAATCGCAGAAAAAGTTGCACCAAATTATAGTCAACTTCATAGCTACCTTCTGGCACGGTTATTTTTATCAAGTGATGACCCTAACAACATTCTTTTCTCTTTTGAAGCAGCGCCTACAATTCGAGTGGAAGGATCTCAATCGGAAAAAAGGTATTACCTAGCACAAGATGGCAGCCTCATGTTCAAACACAGTATTACGCGTTTAGCCATAACCGCAACGAAGGAGCATAATATGGGGCATGGTATAGTTATACAGCCCAGTGATCGCATTAGTCTACCGACTACGCTCACGGTCACCATGAAAGTCGACGACCCTCTCAATAGCTTGGAAGTTAAGATCGAAAATGATGTTCTACTACGCAATGGAAAAGGTTTAGTAGAAACCAACATGACCCATGAAACACCTAAAGTTCTCGGTAAGGTAGCTGAACTTTTTGCGCAAGAACACTTCCCAAATGAACTCAATGAGCAAACAAAGAAAGAATACGTTACCATGATAGATCACTACATAAAGCAGGTAAAAACTGCTGGCTATTCAGAAGAGGATGAAACAGAAAAATTAGAAATAGCGTGTCAAGCCAAAGCAAATTTAACCGGAATGGCGGTTAATACTGGCACTATTAGAGGCACAATTATGCCCACTCTGCCAGAAGACTCACCTCTTTCAGAACGTATTCAAAGCTTTCAGAATGAAATTGTAAGCCATGAAAAAGTGCTTTTGGATAATTTGCCTAAACGCATTGCCTATGCGTTTGAGATATTCTGTAGAAAGATAAAAGCTATCATTCGTCCTAAAGAAGAGCCCCGAGTTTCATCATTAACCGTGGGGTTGTTTGGCGGCTCTCAAAGTAAAGCGTTGGTTACTAGAATAAAGAGAGATGCAGTTGAAAAAGATACTACGCTAAAGCTTATATCCGACCCTAGTTGTGGTGGTTAATATATACCCATCGCTCAATCGAGACCTTGATGAATAGGACACCTAAGTACGGATAGAACACTAGAGCCAATTTTAAAGTTAGGACTGTACTCCTATATATAGAAAAATATTAGGAGTACAGTCCTAATTTATCAAAACTCAGGGCCATTCACTATTGGTTACTTTTACTTGAAGCCGCCACACCATCCAGAAACTCACTCAAAGTTTGATTAAATTCATCAGGGTGTTCCCAAAACATCAAATGTTTGCCCATAATCTTGATATGAGCATGAGGGGCATTAGCATGTAGCCACTTCGTCGCGTTAGCAGCGGAATATTGCGAAACAAAATTCAGCGTTGGTATTCCAGAACTATTAAGTAACCTAGCTTCGGGACGATAATCCGCATAAATTGCATCCAGTAGTAGCTGTAAGGCTGCGTAAGTAGGTGTGTGAAAAGATTCTTTTACAATCCATTCTTGCTCGGCAGGAGTAAGCTTATGCTCAACCATTGATTGCGCCCAAACCTGTGCAAACTGATACCGATTATACATCATGGGTTGCACAACGGCTGCACCCCAATCGGGATAATCAGCGCCAGCCCATTCGTTCTTTCCCCCACTGGATTTTGGAGAAGCATCCACGCAAACGAAAGCGCGCAAATTGCTGACCCCTTTCAAACGTATATAAGCATAGGCATCATTACATCCCCATGACCAAGCAACTAGAGTCACTTTTTTAAGCCCCAAGGCATCTAGAAAATGGGCAAGATCGGCGCCGTGTTGTGTATAGTTATTATTCTCCAGTGTGACACTGGAACGACCTTGGCTGCGTGGATCTAAAGTAATAACACGGTATTTTTTATTGAAGTAAGTCATTTGTGCTTTAAATACCTCGGATGACATAGTCCATCCAGGAATAAATACAATAACTGGGCCTTTGCCAGAATCGTGATAAAATAACTTAGCATTATCACTTAGTTGGATATAGTTATCTGTTACCTTCTGTACTGGCACAGCCTTGTTTTCAGCATAAGCGGTCGCCGTAAAAATGGCAAAACCTATGGCTAGAAAAGATATCATTTTCATTGTATTCATCGTTGTTACAGGTAACCTCTCCTAAAATTATAAACTAATAATACTAAAATAAGAACTCCGATTTCGTCATTGCGAGCTTGCGAAGCAATCCAGGGGTAAAAATCCTGAATTTATAAACACCGCATTATTTTACTAATCCAGTTACAAATTATGCTACTTTTATTTACTAAACATTTTTCTGGATTGCTTCGCAAGCTCGCAATGACGAGAACGGGTATCTCCTTGCTATCGAAACTTATTTCATCGGTTAACATGCTCCACTTCTTTGTACCGCGGATAATCATTATAGCCGTGATTTCCATTCGCATAGAAGGTTTCCGCATCCGGAACATTGAGCGGTGCTTTTAAAGAAAATCGTTCTGGCAAATCAGGATTGGCAATGAACAACTTTCCGAAGGCAACCGCATCGGCTTTGCCTGTTTCAATTAACTGCTCAGCCATTTCTGGAGTTAATTCTTGATTGGCAATATAAACGCCACCAAAAATTTGCTTTAATTTATCCCCTATATATCCTTCCCCTTGGCGTTCGCGCGCAAGTATAAACGCCACTTTACGTTCCCCTAATGCTTTGGCTACATATGAAAAAGTGGCTAAAGGATTTGAATCGCCCATATCGTGTGTATCGCAACGCGGTGCCAGATGTACACCCACACGCCCTGCTCCCCATACAGAAATAATGGCATCGGTTACTTCTAATAAAAAGCGTGCGCGATTTTCTAAACTACCGCCATACTGATCATTGCGATGATTGGTACTGTCCTGTAAAAACTGATCGAGGAGATAACCATTCGCCGCATGCACTTCAACGCCATCAAATCCCGCTTCTTTTGCATTTTGGGCTGCTTGTCTATAAGCCTCTACAATAGGTGGTATTTCCTCGGTGGTTAAAGCGCGTGGTGTTACAAAGGCTTTTTGTGGTCGTACCAAACTGACATGTCCTTTAGGGGTAATAGCGCTAGGCGCTACTGGCAACTCACCATTTAGAAACATGGGATCTGAAATTCTACCTACATGCCATAATTGCAAAAATATACGGCCATTCTTTTCATGTACTGCAGTCGTTACCTTTTTCCAACCTTCAATTTGTTCTTTAGACCAAATACCTGGAGTATCTGCATAACCCACCCCCATAGGACAAATGGAAGTCGCCTCGCTGATGATCAAACCGGCACTCGCGCGATCACCGTAATATTGCGTCATCATCGCATTCGGCACACGGCTTTCTCCTGCTCTGGAACGCGTAAGCGGCGCCATCAGTATACGATTGGGTAAAGTTAAATCGCCAACCTGGAGTGGCGTGAATAAGTTTGACATATTGTTTCTCCTGTTTCTTTTAAATAATCTAATTACATTTCGTGGTACGAATTGCACTGTGAAATATGATATTCCACAGTGCAGGAAAGTTGGACGGCTCACGAGCCGCCCAAACTTAACGCATTAAATCAGCCAAATCTTGCCTAAATTGCGGGCCGTAAAAAACGCCGCCCACTGGCACCTTGCCTTCTAAGGCTTCGGTGACTTTATACACCCATTCTGGGCCAAAACCACCACACAATTCAAGCATTTGATAGCCTTCTGCGGCCAATGCTTTGGCGACTTCAACAACTTTGGCTTTATCAGCCATATCGATTCCCACCGCTTTAAAGCGATAGCCATTTTTTTCCGTTATAATGCTGTTTTCTTCTGCACTAAAGCCAGGCGTTAAAAATATAAATGCGAATGAATTAAATTGCATGATATGTTTTCCTATCCTACCCAATAAACTTGCCCAGTTTGCAGTCCTTCCACGCTTTTGCTATACGCCAATGCAGCACGCGCTGCAGCAACAGATTCAAATCCTCTAAAATAGGCTGCATAGTCTTCCATAGATTCAGTGATCACCGTTGGGCTAACGCTGTTGATCCTCAGGCTTCTCGGTAATTCCAATGCTGCACTTTTAACAAATGCATCTATTGCGGCATTTACCATGGAGGCAGAGCTGCCATATTGAATCGGATCGCGACTTAAAATACCGCTGGTTAAAGTAAATGAACCTCGATCATTTAAATATTTCATTCCCGCTAGAACCACATTGACTTGTCCCATCAACTTGTTGTTTAAACCTATCGCATACTCTTTTTCAGTCATATCGGCCAATTTACCAAAATGCACTTGGCCCGTCGCCAACACAACTGCATCGATATTTTTAACTTGTTGATACATTGCTTCTATGGATTGCATATCGCTAATATCTACTTGGATATCGCCATGGCTATATCCAGCAGCAATTACTTCATGTCGTGGGTTTAATTCTTGAAAAACAGCTCGGCCTATAGTTCCCGTCGCACCTATAACAATTATTTTCATGTTATACCTCTTATCTATATATCGAAAAACGTCGATATATGTTGTTAAAAAAATAGCCCCTTTAATTATAAAGAAGCTGCCAATTTGGCAATGAATTGTGCTATCACAACTTCATTTCGTTTGTACAAAGTCCACTGGCCGGAACGAGTCGTAGTGACCAAACCAGCTTGTTCCAAAAGCCCTAGATAATGACAAACCGTGGATTGGGCGAGCCCAGCCTTTTGTTGTATTAGTCCACAACATACTCCATCCCGAACGACGTCAGACAACGCGGCGGGAAAATGCTGCTTGGGGTTTTTTAACCAAGCCAAAATTTGCCGCCGGGTGTCGTTGGCCAGGGCTTTAAATATCAGTTTTTCGTTCATAGAAGATATTGTATATCTAATTAATTCGATATGTCAAGACCTTTTTTAGTAAACAAATAGTTTTTTAATTTTTATGATAAATCAAAGAGATACCTATCGTACTTGAGCGATGAAAAGGACCTTATATTTATATGGGTGGCTAATAAAGTCAGAAAAACCATATAAAAACAGGATTTTTACCCTTGGATTGCTTTCGCCTTGTTCGTTGCGCTCACTGGCCCGCAATGACGAGATTCAAGGCTCCGCCGAGCCTCGTTTTGTAGCGGCGCGAGTATAAAACCATCAAGCGCCTTGCATCAACAAATCATAATAAGCTTCTTTTAGCAGTTTAACTTGCTCTTGAACATTCTGAATCCCCTTGGATATAGCCGATGTCTCATTTGCTTGTAATATCTCCCGTAGATCTTGCACTGCTTTTTCTAATGCGGGTGTGCCACTATAATTCAAAGCACCTGTCAGCTTATGAAGGATTTGATTAATACTCAAGGAATCCTGTTTAGTTTCAGCATTTTTTAGCATCACTAAGTCTTCCGGTAACGAGGCTATTAATAATTCCAGGGCGTGAATAGCCTTTTCTTCCGTATAAACGCCAATGCGCTCCATGCCTAGTTTTAAATCAATTGAAGGTCTTTTTATTATTTGAGCAGTATCTTTAGACGAATAGGGCCCCAGATAATTTTCCAAAAATATTCTTGCTTGTTCTTCTGTAAGCGGTTTGGCTATGACCACTTTAAAACCAACCGCTAAAGCCTCTTGATGTTTATCCATATCACGGTATGCGGTCAAGGCTATAAAAGGTGTATTTTTATTTTTAGACCAAGATTGCGTCTGTGCTTCCCCAATGAGATCTAGAGCACTACATCCCGCTAAACACAGATCGGATACAACCAAATCATAGCGGTTGTTCCTAAGCTTTTGCGCCGCTTCAATCGCTGTTTTAGCCGTGTCAATTTTTCCTGTAGTTAAACGGGATAAAATTTCACGTCCCGCAAATAAACAAAGGTTATCATCTTCAATCAATAATAAATCATGTGAAAATGGTTTAGTGCCTCTGCTCTCTTGGACCTCCTGCAGCAATTTTGCCGATGTGGCCTCAATTACATAATCGTTATCCATTTGTCCTACTCCTTAATCTGATACGTACACCTGATACTGCTATTAATGTAGCATAGTAGAAATAGGGAACTATCACAAGGAAAAAAATTTCTTATGAATATTTTTGTATTAAAAATGAGCTTTTAGATCAATGCTCTGTTTGCAAAAGGAACAATATGCTTATAGTTTTTTCAGAAATTTCGCACAAAAGAAAAGGCGGCTCGCAAAAGTTAATGGTCTTCGATTAAGCCCTAAATCATTAGCGGTACGGCGATCTGTCTTAGAGAGGCAACCCCTTGTGGCTGCTCCTCTAGGGCAGGCACGGGGCCTGCCCCTACGAAAACGCCCCAAGCGCTCTCTATCAATAATGAGTTATTAACGACCGGCTCGCCACGAGCTGCGCACAAATGCGGCCACTAACATCAACTTGATTGTTTCCGTTAACAAGAAAGGAGCCACACCTAAAGACCAAGCGGCTTTAAACCCTACAAATAGACTCAACACGCTGGCGCCACAGAGGAAGATAACGCTCGCAGCCATCATACTGGCAAGCCAGGCCAAAGACCAATGCCGCGCCGCGCCTTTTTGAAATAGATAACCCGCACAATAAGCAGCAGGTAAAAAGCCCAATAAATAACCTGCTGTAGGCCCCATCAACACATGAAAACCAGCCGAAAATCCAGCAAATACCGGCATACCACATAGCCCGAGCACATAATAAGTAACAATACTGCGAGCAGCCAAAGAAGGTCCTAAAAGTGCAGCTAAGAAAATGACCGTGGCACTTTGCAAAGTCATTGGCACTGGTTGCCACGGAATCACACATTGCGAGGCTAAGGCCAATAAGCTCGTACCTAACGCAACCCAAACTACATTATGCCAAGGTTTACGGCTGTTACGTGCAGCATAACTGTATAAATTATTATCGCTAAGACTGTAATTCATCGCTTTCTCCATTGGTTAGTATGCGGTTAGTATAGGGGACAGTGGCTAAATAAGGCAAGAGAAATTCAGTAATGAGTAACGGCCGATTTTGCCATAAGAAAATAGAGCGCCGAGCTAACCACGGCTGGGTTTCTGCCGCAGGCTTTACCAATTGAAAAAAGGCTTGTGCGTATAATGACGAATCGTCAAAACAGGCAAATTCAAAGGGTTGACGTACCACCTCTTTGTTATTATACAACAAACTATCCCCAATAAACTGCCGCCCTAACCCTGAAAATTGTTGCGCATAAGCCTCATAAGTGTCATCGGCAATAACCACACGGGCATAACTTAAGCGATGGCCTGTCTTAGTAGCAATCACAATCTGCCGTATGTGCGCCGCTTTATCCTCCAACTGCAACGCGGCACTTTCATCCGCAAAAGGTTTATGATGTCCTTCTTGTAACATTTCCATCACCACTACACCGAAATGTGCTTTAAAAGCCTGCACTAATCGATTAGCATCGCACAACCACTGTTTGCGAGCATCCATTATGGTAATTGTATTAATATTATTATGCCATTGGCTTGCATTCATTGCGCTCATTTCCTACAATAAGCTATATTTAATTTCAAGAGCCTACTCATGACTATCAGTTTATTCGATTTGTTTTCCATCGGTATAGGCCCTTCCAGCTCGCATACCGTAGGCCCTATGCGCGCGGCCAAAGCATTTGTAGATAGTCTAACACAAATGCCCGCGGCGCATTTGTGCCAGCGCCTACAAATAGATTTATATGGCTCGCTGGCCTTAACGGGTAAAGGTCACGGCACCGACAGCGCTATACTGAATGGTTTAGAAGGCTACACTCCAGAAGACGTTGTTCCTACAGAAGTAGGCCCGCGAGCGCGTACTATCATCGAAGAGCAAAAATTACACCTCCCTAAATTGGCAACTATTCCTTTCCATAGTACGAGCGATTTATTATTTCATTATGAAGAAACCCTACCCTTGCATGCTAACGGCATGAGCTTTAGTGCTTTCGATAAAAATGGCTCCCTTATTTTTAGGCAGGTGTATTATTCCATCGGCGGCGGCTTTATCCTCCTAGAAGCGGAAATGGAACAACCCATGCCAGGTGTAGAAAAACAACCCTATCCTTTTTCTACTGCCGCCGAATTATTGTCTTTATGCGAAAAGCATCACTTAAGCATTGCCCAATTAATGCTGGCTAATGAAAGCGCCTTGCACGGTGAAGCTGAGGTGAAAGCCCGTTGTTTAAAAATAGCCGCTACCATGTCTCATTGTATAGAATCAGGTTGTTTGAGTGACGAAAAACAATTACCCGGTAGCTTGAAAGTCAGGCGCCGCGCGCCCGCATTACACAAAAAATTAATGGAAGCGGGGAAAAAAGAAAATTTTTCCGATATTTTAAATTGGTTGAATTTATATGCGCTTGCCGTCAATGAAGAAAATGCTGCTGGCGGACGCATAGTCACTGCCCCTACCAATGGTGCTGCTGGCATTTTACCCGCTGTGTTACAATACTACCGTGAGTTTTGTCCAGAATACACAGAACAAGGTGTCATCGATTATCTACTCACCGCTGCCGCCATCGCGATTCTCTATAAAAAAGGTGCTTCCATTTCCGCAGCCGAAGTGGGTTGTCAGGGGGAAGTTGGTGTGGCATGTTCTATGGCAGCAGGTGCTTTAACCGCAGTATTAGGCGGTAGTTTGGCGCAAATAGAAAATGCCGCTGAAATAGGGATGGAGCATCATTTAGGCTTAACCTGCGATCCTATCGCAGGCTTAGTGCAAATTCCTTGCATTGAACGCAATGCCATGGGTACGGTACAAGCCGTTAACTCCGCCAAGCTGGCATTAATGGAAAGCGGTGAACATACCGTATCATTAGATACGGTCATTAAAACCATGTTAGAAACCGGCCAGGCGATGCAAACGCGTTATAAAGAAACCTCGTTAGGCGGTTTGGCTGTAAATCATCCGGAGTGTTAACCATGGCGAAAGTTCGTATCTTATCTTATCCTGACCCCAAATTAAAACGGGTAGGGAAAAAAGTCACTGTCATCGATGATGCAATTAAAAAAATCATCGCTGATATGTTTGAAACCGATTATGGCACACAAAATTGCGCTGCTTTGGCAGCCACACAATTAGATTTTGACAATCCGCCCGCCATCACCGTCATCGATCTCTCAGAGAAAAAAAATGAACCTCTCTGTTTAATCAATCCTGTCATTACCCACAGCGAAGGCGAGCAATTTGAATATGAGGGTTGTATGTCCGTTTATCCCGATCATATACACGAACGAGTTAAGCGCGCGGCTCGAGTAACGGTAAAGGCTTTAAATGAACAAGGGGTAGAAATAGAATTCACAGCTGAAGGTTATATGGCTAAATGTTTACAACATGAAATTGATCACCTCAATGGCCTAACCTATTTAGATCGTTTATCGCCCTTAAAGCGTGAACGCATTTTAGATAAAATTCGTCGCTTGCGGAAAAAGTAATATAAGGAATGTAAAGCTATGAGCATAGATATTAGCCCACTTGAAAAAAGTATTGCTCGTTTAGACGAGGGATTTACCCGTTATCAACAACATCCCAAGGATACCCAATTGCGTGATGGTCTTATTCAGCGTTTCGAATTTACTTATGAATTAAGTCATAAAATACTAAAGCGTTACTTAAGGTTTACTTCTGCTACCCCACAATTATTTGATGACATGCCTTTTCAAGATTTAATCCGCTTAGGTAATGATCAAGGATTGTTACACGATGATTGGCCTATCTGGCGCAAATACCGCGAAATGCGCACTAAAACCAGTCACACCTACGATGAAGAGGTTGCGTTAGAAGTCGTAACCAGTATCCCTGCTTTTTTAAAAGAAGCAATTTATTTACATAAACAATTAAAGAAGCATTTAGGATGACAGCACTACCCTCTATAGACATCACGCCCACACAGTGGCAAATCATACAAAATATTTTACAAGAATATGTGCCGCAATATGAGATTTGGGCATTTGGCTCTAGGGTAAAAATGACTGCTAGACCTTACTCCGATCTGGATTTAGCCATTATCACTTCTCAGCCGTTACCTTTAATGATCAGCGCGGCCTTAAACGAGGCTTTTTCAGAATCGGATTTACCATGGAAGGTAGATATTGTAGACTGGGCTAATACAACCCCATCCTTTAGAAAATTAATCGAACAAGAAAAAGTAATACTTCAAACTGCAGTATAGGCAAAAATGGTGCGCCCGGAGAGATTCGAACTCCCGACCGCCTGGTTCGTAGCCAGGTACTCTATCCAACTGAGCTACGGGCGCACATTACTACCATCCTAAACTGGCGGAGAGAGAGGGATTCGAACCCTCGATGAGGCTATAAACCCCATACTCCCTTAGCAGGGGAGCGCCTTCGACCACTCGGCCATCTCTCCGCGTGAAGAGGGGGCAGTATAACACTGTTATTTTGTGAATAGGAAGGGGTTTTGTGGATATTGCAAAAAAAAATGCGCCGGACAGGCGCATTATTGTTTGAGTCTCGAAAGATCCGTTAGTTGTCTAAATTTTCACCTTCATCAGAACCTTCTTTTTCTTGTTGGATCCTCAAATAGATCTCTTCACGATGCACAGAAACATCTTTGGGAGCGTTGACACCGATCCGCACTTGGTTACCTTTAACACCCAGTACAGTTACAGTAACATCGTCGCCAATAATAAGCGTCTCACCGACACGCCTTGTTAAAATTAACATTTACAGAAACCTCCTTATTCGTGCCTTGCGGCACATTATATTTTAGAACTTACATGTCTATAGGGCGCAACCCTACACACTCTATCATTATACCTCGCAATTATTAAGGTAATATTAAGGATTTAATAGCAGCACAAAATTTAAAGTGTGCTATAGGCCCTGTTTATATTATTTATTTATACAAATCAATCGGTTACCTACAAGACTCTAGCGAGATAGAAATCGATCCTACATCTTGGGATCGAATTCTTCATTAGCCTCTTTGTCCAAGCCAAAGGCAGCATGCAAGGTGCGCACCCCCAATTCTAGATATTTTTCATCTACGATAACCGATATTTTGATTTCCGAGGTGGAGATAAGCTGAATATTGATTCCTGCATCTCCTAAAACTTCAAACATTTTTTGAGCAACGCCCGAATGGGAACGCATGCCCACCCCCACTAAGGAAATTTTGGCTATTTTGGCATCACTACTAATGCCCTTTGCACCTAATGTTTTAGCAACTTGCTCTAATATGGCCACTGCTTTTACATAATCCTCGCGCCCAACCGTGAAAGACAAATCGGTTAAATCATTATTGATCTTGTTTTGCACTATCATATCTACATCCACACTGCCCGCCCCTATAGGACCTAATATTTTTGCGGCAATTCCTGCTTGATCGGGCACACCGATGATCGATAATTTTGCTTCACTGCGATTGAACGCAATTCCAGACACCAATGGATGTTCCATAGAGACTTCCTCATAGGTTATTAAAGTTCCGGGGCCATCGTGAAAACTAGACAATACTCGCAATGGCACTTTATATTTCCCAATTAATTCAACTGAGCGTTTTTGTAATACCTTAGCGCCTAAACTAGCCAACTCTAACATTTCTTCAAAAGTAATGCGGGTAAGTTGTCTCGCCTCAGGAACCACACGCGGATCAGCCGTATAAACGCCATCAACATCGGTATAAATTTGACATTCATCCGCCGCCAAACTTGCGGCCAAAGCCACTGCCGTCGTGTCTGAACCGCCACGTCCTAAGGTAGTGATATTGCCATAGCTATCCACCCCCTGAAAGCCGGCCACAATGGGGATAATGCCTTCTTGCAACACTTGTTTTAAAGGGTGTGGCTCGATGCGCTCAATGCGCGCCTTCACGCATTTATTTTCAGTAAAAATTTGTGCTTGCGCACCGGTATAAGAACGGGCTGGAAAACCTTGGGCGCTTAAACACATGGCCAACAGTGCCATAGACACCATTTCTCCCGTAGACACTACTACAGAATATTCACGTGGGTCGGGATTATCCACCAATGATTCTATTAGACCAACCAATCGATTTGTTTCGCCGCTCATAGCCGAAACCACAACGACTACATCGTGTCCATTTTGCCGTGCTTCTATAATTTTTTCCGCCACATGGCGAATACGATCGATACTACCAACTGAAGTCCCACCGTATTTTTGTACCAATAAACTCATGTAAACACTAACCCCTTTTTTTTACGGTACCTGTAAATAGAGCGCAATTAAAACTTCAATCCTACACTGGATTATCAATATCGATAAAACGATGTTTTAATTCGAAACGCTGCGCTAAATGTTCACCCAAGGCCATCACACCATAGCGTTCCGTTGCGTGGTGACCACAGGCGAAATAATGTACACCCGTTTCGCGGGCGCTGTGGACGGTGCGTTCTGAAATTTCACCGCTTAAAAAAGCATCTACGCCCAAATCTGCAGCCACATCAATACTGTCTTGCGCTGCGCCTGTACACCAAGCTACAGTAGTAATCAACGCGGGTTTACCCGCAATATGCAGCGGTTTTTGACCTAATTTATCGTGCAACAGGTGGGTTAACGCCGCAGGCGTGCGCGGATTATCTAAATGGCCTTGAAAAACCAAGCTGCCTGAAGCAATAGGCCCTAAACACGTTATATTGAGCAACTGCGCTAAACGCACATTGTTACCTAACTCTGCATGCGCATCTAAGGGTAAATGATACGACAACAAATTCATATCTTCTTTTAACAATAACGCCAAACGCCGTTTCATCATGCCAGTAATCACCGGATTACTGCCGCGCCAAAAGTAACCGTGATGCACCAAAATTAAATCTGCTTTATGTTCAACTGCCGCTTCCAATAAAGCCAGATTGGCGCTTACACCGGAAACGATACTACGGATCGTTTCGCGCCCTTCCACTTGCAATCCATTGGGGCAATAATCGTTAAAAGGGCGCGTCAGCAATAATTCATTACAGTAACTAACCAACGCGTGCCGCGATATCTCTGCCATCAACTATGCTCTCGATAAATTTTTGCACCCAATTGCGATAATTTCTCTTCAATGACTTCATAACCCCTATCTATGTGGTAGATACGCTCTATAGTCGTTTCCCCTTCTGCTACTAAACCCGCTAAAACCAGACTGGCTGAAGCGCGTAGATCCGTAGCCATCACCGGCGCACCCGTTAAGCGCTCTTTACCGGTAATAATGGCGGTATTACCCTCCAACACAATTTGCGCGCCCATCCGTTGCATTTCTTGCACATGTAAAAACCGATTTTCAAAAATCGTTTCTACTATATGGCCTACACCTTCGGCAACAGTATTTAAGGCAATCATTTGGGCTTGCATATCGGTCGGAAAACCAGGGTATGGTGCGGTACTTAAGCGAACAGCTTTAGGGCGTTTACCGTGCATATCTAAGCTAATAGTGTTGTCATCCATTTGAATGTCCGCACCCGCTTCGGTTAGTTTGTGAATAATTTGCAACATCGTGGTTGGCGCTACTTGCTTTAATTTAATCTTACCACGAGTAATTGCCGCTGCAACCAAAAATGTACCGGCTTCGATTCTATCCGGCATGACAGCATACTGTCCGCCGCCTAGCTCTTTGACTCCGTCAATCACGATAGTATCGGTACCCGCGCCGCTAATTTTAGCGCCTAAGGTATTTAGGTAGTTGGCTAAATCCACCACTTCCGGTTCGCGCGCTGCATGGTGTAAAGTGGTCACTCCTTTAGCCAAAACAGCTGCCATCATTAAATTTTCAGTGCCGGTTACCGTCACTGTATCGAAAGAAATATCGCAGCCATGTAAACCATTGGGTGCTGTGGCGTGGATGTAGCCATTGTCTATATTAATTTTAGCGCCTAATTTCTCCATGCCTTTTAAATGCAAATCTACAGGCCGGGCGCCTATAGCACACCCCCCGGGAAAGGAAACTCGCGCAGACCCAAATCGTGTTAGCAAAGGCCCTAAAACTAAAATAGAAGCCCGCATGGTTTTAACCAATTCATAGGGCGCTTCAAACCGTTGTATGTCTTCCGCATACACTTCTACACCCATCTGATCGTCTAAAACAAAACGCACGCCCATACCGCCCGTGAGTTCCATCATTGTAGTAATATCGCGTAAATGGGGCATATTGGTAATTTTAACGGGCGCGGTGGCTAATAATGAGCCGGCCAAAATCGGCAATGCGGCATTCTTAGCGCCCGAGATACGCACTTCACCTTGTAAGACATGGCCACCTTGAAGGATTAACTTATCCATTTTTTAAATAGTTTCCTGTGATAAATTTAAGATTTTATCCACTCGCGTCAAAGCGGCAATATGCGCTAATTGCGAGGGCACTGAACAAAACTGTAGCACAATCCCCTTTTCCTTGGCTTTTCTAAAACAACTTATAAGCAAAGCCATACCCGCACTGTTAATATGCGTAACCTCCGACATATCCAGCAAGAGCTCCCGCTGTTTTGTGTGCAAATAACTATCAAAGTGCGTTGCCAAAGAGGGCGCATTGTCATAGTCTATAGCGCCCAATAGACGCAATTGACCTTCAGCTACGGAAATGAATTGCGCCTGACTCATTTTTTCTTCAACTCAGCGTTGTGTTGATTGAGCACAGCGAGTAATTGGCTCATACCGCCTTGGCTCAATTCACCAGCAAATTGTGAGCGAAAGCTTTGAATGAGGCTAACCCCATCTACGGTAATGTCATACACTTTCCACGTATCGCCTTGCTGCAATAGGCGATAGTTAACTGGAATAGCCGGACCGCCACTTTCTAAGATTTCGCTTTTAATTTGCACCCGACCATCATTAATGTCTCCAGGCCGTAAAGGATAAAATTTTACGGTTTGATCGGTATAAGCAGAAAATGCGCTGGCATAGGTACGTATCATCAGGGTAGTAAAAGACTCAGTAAAATCTACGCGCTGCTGATCAGTAGCACTATTCCAACCATCACGCCCTAGGGCCAATTTAGCCATTAAATCCGCATTGACTTGCGGCAGTAAAATTTTCCGGGCTAAGTCTTCTACCATGGCAGGATTGCTTTTAATAGTCGCTTTATTGCTTTTTAATGCCGCAATCATCTGATCTGCTGTTTGACTCAACTGCGTCACGGGATCACTTAAAGCCACCACAACCCCTAAAAAGCAAAGCCCCAAAAAAGCAGCAAAACCACGGTGCACGTATTTTGATATCGTCATTTCTTACCCCTATGTATTGACCCTATAAATATGTTTCATAGTATGGCATAATGAGAGCATAAAGTCATTAGACTTTCTTGTTTAGGCAAAAACAGTCCTTTTGTCTTGATTTTTAGCCTTATTTACTGTTATACTGTTTTTTTTAGAATCAGTTATTATGTAAGGATTGTAGCTTGAGATGAAATCATTGAAATTGAGCAGGGAGATATCCATATGTTTCAAGTAGACAGAGTAGCTGCTGTTGTACGCCCTACTGAAAAGATGATGAATTTCTTAAAAAAACAGGCTGGATATCGCGAAACCAGTAGTATAGGCCCGCAAAAGGATTGCACCATATTGCTGATTCCTCAATTCGAAGGCCCCGGCCAAGCCACTGCCTACATTAAAGGCATGGCACAAGCCATTTTTGAAGGGGAGCTTGCCTCGTGGGACATTGATCCCAGTCTATGGCCTAAAGATCGCAGTTATGCCACCTTCAGCCAGTGGTTTTCAGTAGAATACCACTCCTTAATCTACGATTTGGTCTTGCTGGAAGCTCATTTAGCAGAAATGGGTTAAAGCCATTAACCCCTTTGCCTAATGGGGTTTATCTCCCAAACAGCTTATTTGTTCTTTTAGTAACCACACACACCTTATAGGGCACTTTTTTATTTTTAACTCATACAATCGTTAAGGGATTGAATCATTAGTTCGAAGCGATAACCCGCAATTCCTTGCGCAAAATCTTCCCCACTGCTGTCTTAGGTAATGCATCACAAAACTCAATTACGTGAGGTAGTTTATAACCCGTTAAGTTTTTCTTACAATGTTCTATCACACTTTCTACTGTTAAATTGGGGTCTTTTTTCACTATAAATGCTTTTACTTCTTCTCCACTGGTATCGCTAGGAATGCCGATCACACCACTTTCTAAGATGCCCGGATGCATCGCTAAAACACCTTCAATTTCAGTAGGATAAACATTAAACCCCGATACTAAGATCATATCTTTGCTGCGTTCCAATATATACACTTGCCCCTTTTCATCTATACGGGCAATATCTCCTGTACGCAACCATCCTTCCGGCCAAAAAACCAAGCGCGTTTCACTTTCATTACGCCAATAACCCCGCATCACTTGCGGACCGCGTACACACAACTCGCCCGAAGCCCCTAAGGGTAATTCCTCACCCTGTCCATCGCGTATCGATACTTCCGTGGAAGATATGGGCAAACCCACTGAAGTGTTATAAGCCTTGGCCGTAAGTGGCGTAATACTCACAGCAGGGGATGTTTCCGTTAAACCATAGGCTGCTAACAAGGGCACGCCTGTTTTAGCAACCCAGCGTTTTGCGACTTCTTCTTGTATGGCCGTACCTCCCCCCAAACAAAACAATAAAGAGGAAAAATTAACTTTTTCAAAACCAGGGGTGTTCAGTAAAAAATTATATAAAGTATTCACGCCCGTGATGGCATGAAATTCTTCTTTTTTGAGCCGTTTCACAAAGCCTTTAAAATCCTTAGGATTGAGAATCAATAAATTCTTTCCGCCTAAATACATAAACAATAACCCATTGGCGAGCAGCGAAAAGATATGATACAGCGGTATTGCGGTAACAATGGTTAATTGACGCTTAAAATTATGCGCATCTAAAACGGGTTGTATCCAGGCTTTTGCCTGCAATAGGTTAGATAATAGATTGAAATGAGTCAATTCAGCGCCTTTAGCCACCCCCGTCGTTCCACCCGTGTACTGCAAAAAAGCTACATCGTGTTTATCCATGTGCACTTTATCTAAGGTGTTATTTTTGCCCGTTTCTAAAACATGAGATAGGCTTACATAATTCGGCAAATGCCAGGCTGGAATTTTACGTGCTACGTATTTTAAAATAAATTGCGTTAAGCTTGCTTTCCACGGAGCACAAAAATCACCGAGTTGTGCCACTATAACTTTGGTGAGATGCGCTTCCTGCCAGCTCTCCGCCACCGTATGCGCAAAGAGATCTAAAACAATGAGATGATGGCAACCCGCATTCTCTAGCTCATCTACCAACTCTCGTTGGGTATATAATGGGTTAATATTGACTACAATCAACCCTGCCCGCAGCGCACCCAGCAGGGCGATGGGATAAGCCAGCACATTCGGCAGCATGAGACCAAAACGCTCGCCTTTCTTTAAGCCCCAAACTTGTTGCAAAAAAGCAGCAAAAGCGAGGCTTTTTGCGT
>JAJNBM010000071.1 GCA_021156165.1 Gammaproteobacteria bacterium
TGCGCCACTCATGTTCCACTTTCCACTCCCACCGTACAAAATCAACAATCGTGGGATGAACGTCAACGCACCTTAAGCCAATTAACCCACTGGCATAGTATAGGCGCGTTGGCCATACAAACCGCTAAGGGCAACGATGCCCTGCAATTTGATTGGCAATTACAGAGTGAAAATGACTACAGCCTGCGCTTTATAGGTCCTGTAGGTACGGGTTATGGCACCTTAAAAACAACACCTAAAGAAAGCGTTTATTTTGCACCTAAAGGCAAAACGTATGTAGACAGGAATGCCGAAGCGTTGTTACCGAAAGTCACTGGCTGGCAATTACCCGTAAACAACCTCTACTATTGGGCGCGCGGCTTGCCTGCGCCGGGCAGTACTGCCAATTTACAATTTGATAACAGCCACAGCTATCTAACAGGACTACACCAAGATGGTTTTGATGTGATTTTTCAGAATTACTCAGGGGTCGGCAAAGTCGATTTGCCCAGCAAATTGCTGATACAGAATGCAGACGTAAAAGTTAAAATTGTAGTGACGCGTTGGCAGTTAAGTTAAATGCTCCTCCAGTAGGACATACTGGAGGATGCGAAGAGTATATTATGCGAAATGGTAACCGAATCCAAGTTGCGTGGTCATAACACTGGTATCTTCGCCTGCCATCAGACCCACGGAAAAATCAGTAGTCCAATGTTCTGTGACGAACATCGCTTTTACATCCCCATCCAAAGAATAAAGATCATCTATACCGCTATCACCCCCGTTAGGGATAGCGGTTACGCCCCCTTCCAGTGCCAAATTAGAATTCAGCTGATTGCCCAAAGCAAAATGTAGATACGGCCCTGTGTCATTGAATACCGACCCGGCCACACCCACCTGAGCCGTTGTATAGGTGCCATCCACCGCAGCGTAGCCCTTAGCCGCTACGCACAGCCCCCCAAGTAATGCAACCCACCATTTTTTATGATTGTTTTTCATAAGAACCCCCTTCTTAAATTTAGTAAGCCGATTTCACCCCCTCTCACGAGGATAATTGTATGATACAAAAAGCAGAGCCTCGAGGTCAAGGTGAATGCGAATGCGTCCGGCCAGCTGATCAACACAATCTACAAGAGTTTGGTACATCCTCTTCTTTATCGGCTATCTCTTCATAACCATTTGTCACACTCTCTATTCCTGCTAAAGAAGACCTTTCCCAAAATCGCCATCTACATGAAGAATGCTCATTTTCCGCTCCTTCTATCGGTCCACTGACTTCTCTAGAACCGAGGTCTTCTATAGCCTCATTAACGCTAGGTTCTTGAAGTGCTACTCTTTCAGGAAGGATTGTCTCTACCTGTTTATGCATACCTGCGGTTGCCATATTATAACCCCCGGTGGGCGGTAGAACAACCAATAAAAGTAGACCCCAAAAAACAAAATCCATTTTCGATTCTGGGAACGATTGCAGAGCTAATAAACAAAAAGACAAAGTACTAGAAGCCGTTTTAGAAAAAGCGCTTAATAGGCCCAACCCTCCACGCAGTAGACCGTAGAGAATATCCAGACAAGAATTAGACTGTGATTCTATTTCTGACTCTGATTTATAGAGTCTAAATGTATTCCATAAAACCTCAATATTTTTGGGTATTTCCCCTAACACAATGCTACAAAAAGAGCCTATCAAAATATTCATTGCAATATTTCTATCCGCCTCATCCTCAATCTCTTCTACCATTAAGACATAGCTTGCAACATAGTTAATGGCATTCGTGTAGCCATACAGCGCTGTTAACAAAAATGCAAACCCTTGACCCAATTTGCGTAGACATTCATTCTGGATTTCATTTCCTGGGGTATATTTTTTCTTGCCATTAAAAAAAATGGCCCGAAACGCCCCATTAATGGTACCAAAAGCGATAGCCACTAGCACTTCTGCAGTAAGAGAATCGGTAGGCAGCCACGAAGTCACGGGATTCGAAAAAAAACGCGTTCTGCTTTCCAAATGAAACGTGCCAAAACTGGTCGCGACGGCCGCGCCAGTAGTTGCCGCATATTTTAAGCCTCGGCTACCGCTACTTTCTTTAAAAGTAGCACTGTCTGCTCCGAGCCTACGGAACATTTTCTGAATAAATTGATGTGTCAGTATAAATTGACCCGGCGATACCATGATACCCGCAATGACGGCCGCAAAGGCATAGCGCATCTCTTTGGATACACTATTCAACTCTAAACCTGTTACAATATTACGAAAAACTAATGCCGAAAAAGTGCTGGTAGAAAGAAGAGAAAGCGCATTATTGATATTAAAATAGCGATTAAACTCCCCTTCAGTGAATGTTAAACTAAGGTAGTCTTTTATTAGCCCTTCTTCTTGGCGTGTGAGTAGCCCGGCATCTTCTAAATCTGTAATATTATCTAGCTCAACCGCGGCCGTGTAAGAATTTAGATCAGACTGGTTCCCGCTCATTGTAATTCCCCTTCGCTATTCTATGAAATCCTTAATCCCTCCAGTATGGCTAATATAATACGACATACTGGAGGATAACATTACGCGAAGTGGTAACCCAAACCAAGTTGGGACGTGAGAATACCGGCTCCATCACCTATCATTAGACCAACAGATAAATCAGTAGTCCAATGCTCAGTTATATTAAAGGCTACACCCACAGCACCATTACCCATTACACCCACACTATCGTCATTATCGTCTTCGAAATAAGCCAAA
Organism: Gammaproteobacteria bacterium; assembly: GCA_021156165.1. Lineage (GTDB taxonomy): Bacteria > Pseudomonadota > Gammaproteobacteria > UBA1113 > UBA1113 > VFKP01. The sequence continues at coordinate 2,708 of JAJNBM010000071.1, forward strand.
GAAGGACCTACTTTTGCATATATATTAAAACGATCGCCTAAAGGCAACATTGCTTTGACATCTCCATCTACAGAATAAAGTTTAGCGACACCGTCATCTAACCACCAACTACTACTGCCTGTTGTAGTAGGGATGGCGGTTATACCCCCTTCAAGCGCAAAATAACGATTCATTTGATCGCCTAAGGCAAAATGGAAATAAGGACCTGCACCATCAAACGCTACTCCAGCCACACCCACTTGAGCCGTGGTATAAGCGCCATCCGAGGCGGCATTACTCGTACCGGCTATACATAATCCCATTAACAACGCAGAGTACAATTTTTTATGATTATTTTTCATAGGAACCCCTTCTAAATTTAATAGTTTTACATTTTCATTCTCTAGTAGAGAGAAGGGCGCAAGGTACAGGAGTAGTGCCTGGGTGTCAAGGTTTAAATTTAAAAGTACGTAAGATGGGTTAATGGCTGATTATCAGGAGAATTCTAACTCTACCACCATTACATCCTCCAGCCCTACCCCCTTGACAGCCGCGCGTTTATTTTGCAAAATACAGCCCTGTTGAGAGTGGGTTTAAATTGTTCTTAAAAAAGACAATCTTTAGCCTTACTTCTACTTTATTGGGGTGTCGCCAAGCGGTAAGGCACGGGGTTTTGATCCCCGCATACCCAGGTTCGAATCCTGGCACCCCAGCCATCTAACGATGCGCCGCCTCGACTATAGGAGAATGCTCCCTGTGCCTAAATTAATGTTATTTACTGGCAACGCCAACCCCGAGCTAGCCGAAAAGGTTGCAGCACACATCAAAGTTCCTCTAGGCCAAATCAATTTGAACCGCTTTAGCGATGGCGAGGTTATGTGCGAAATTTTAGAGAACGTGCGCGGTAAAGATGTGTTTATCATTCAACCCACTTCTAGCCCTTGTAACGACAGCATTATGGAATTGGTGTTAATGGCCGATGCGCTACGCCGTGCCTCTGCCACCCGCATCACGGCAGTCGTGCCTTATTTTGGCTACGCGCGCCAAGACCGCCGCGTGCGCTCAGCCCGTGTGCCTATCAGTGCCAAAGTGGTCGCTGATATGATGGGCTCGGTAGGCATTAATCGTTTGCTGACGGTAGACTTACACGCCGATCAAATCCAAGGCTTCTTTTATATGCCTGTAGACAACGTCTATGCCACTCCTGTTTTTTTTGAAGATTTAAAACAGCGCTATGGCAGCGATTATAGTAATTTAACCATCGTTTCCCCTGATGTGGGTGGGGTGGTCCGTGCCCGTGCTGTTGCCAAGCGTTTAAACGACACCGAATTAGCCATCATCGATAAACGACGCGCCTCACACAATCACTCCGAAGTCATGCACATCATTGGCCAAGTGGAAGGTCGCGATTGTTTGATTATGGATGACATAGTGGATACTGCGGGTACCTTGTGTAATGCGGCTAAAGCGTTAAAAGATAAAGGGGCACGTTCGGTGAATGCCTACTGCACTCACCCAGTATTATCGGGCAATGCCTTAGACAACATTACCCACTCTATTCTGGATGAGTTGGTCGTAACCGATACTATAAAACTCAATCCTGCGATCAAGAACTGCAAAAAAATCCGTCAAGTCTCTTTAAGCGCATTATTGGCGGAAGCAATCTACCGCGTGAATGAATCCGAGTCAATTAGTTCTATGTTTATGGATTAAAATACGTGACACAAAATAGAGTTATCATTTTATTGTTCGATTCTTTTGGCATAGGTGCTGCCGATGATGCCAAAGAATTTGGCGACGAAGGTTCTAATACTTTAGGCCACATTGCTGAAGCGTGTTTTAAGGACAAAGCCACGCGTGCAGAGATACGGCAAGGTCCGTTGCATGTTCCTAATTTGTGTCATCGCGGTTTAGCCAAAGCAGCGGTGTTGAGTGCGGGGCATCCGTTAGTAGGGTTAGATGACACTATCCCCGTCGATGCACTGTATGGCTATGCGGAAGAAATCAGTCATGGCAAAGATACTCCCAGTGGCCATTGGGAATTGTGTGGCGTACCGGTGTTATTTCCATGGGGTTATTTCCCACCCGAATACCCCAGCTTTCCTGAAACTTTAATCCACGATTTTATCACTCAAGCCAATATTCCCGGCATTTTGGGCAATTGTCATGCTTCGGGCACCGACATCATGGCGCAATTGGGTGAGGAACATATTAAAACGGGTAAACCTATAGTTTATACTTCGGCCGATTCGGTATTTCAAATTGCAGCACATGAAGAAAGCTTTGGTTTAACGCGTTTATATGAAATTTGTAGAATCGCACGTAAATTAGTGGATCCCTATAACATCGGTCGCGTTATCGCGAGGCCTTTTACTGGCCTTCCTGGATATTTTGAACGCACCAATAATCGCCGCGATTACAGCATTCCACCGCCCGCCCCAACACTATTAGATCATATCCTCCGCGCTGGGCAAGAAGTGATTGCTATAGGCAAAACGGCCGATATTTTTGCGCATCAAGGGGTTAGCCAAACTATCAAGGCGCATGGTTTAGATGGTTTATTTGATGCTACGCTAGTCGCTTTAAAAACGGCGCCTGCGGGTAGTTTAATTTTCACCAATTTTGTAAATTTCGACAGTCATTATGGACACCGCCGCGATGTAATCGGTTATGCTGCTGGTTTGGAATATTTAGATCGTCGATTACCGGAATTAGACGCGCTGTTAAAACCAGATGATATCGTATTATTAACTGCCGATCACGGCTGCGACCCAACCTGGCCCGGCAGCGATCATACCCGCGAACACGTACCTGTACTCATGTGGGGTCCGAAGCTTAAAGCCGCTAGCATTGGCAAACGTAAAACCTTTGCGGATGCGGGACAAAGCATAGCAACTTATTTA
>JAJNBM010000027.1 GCA_021156165.1 Gammaproteobacteria bacterium
AAGAAAAACGAAGCTTATCGTATCCATACATTTTCAAAACACGAGAAACTTGATTTTTTATAAAATCTATATCTTCTCTCATTTTTTTACTATCTGTTTCACTGCGCAGTGAAACATGCAATACAAAAATATCTTCCATAGCTTCTAAAACAGAGAATATTAAATTAGGGTCTTCCGGATTCTGCTTTTGCCTATCCCTAGCCTCTAACAGATTAGTTAATTTAGCATTCAAAACGTTTGTCTTTTTTCTACTTTGAGCATAAGTAACAAGCGTCTTCATTATATTAATTACTTGCAAATCATCCTTAAATTCAATATTAAATCGCTGATGCGGTGTTAATTGTTCTTCAGGATTGGCTGCTGAAGAAGAAACAACACCTGTGCTTTGACTGCGCGCTCGTTGTAAAGTATTTTGATTATCTGGACTATGGGCTAGCTTAGGCGTTGACTCCACGCCAGGATTGCTTTTCAGCCGCTGATCAGTTTGAACGTTTTTGAGTTCATGATTATTCGCTGGCATTTTGGCACCTCTCTGTATCTGGTAAGACGATGGTGAAGTGGGTTCTATACAATTACGATAATATCAAGCATTTATTTGAAATGATAGCCTATATATCCCTATTTTTAAAAATTTTTATAAATAAATTCCATAAAGTGCAATTTTCGCACGGATTCCCGCATAAAAAAATCGTGCTTGGGCATTTCTTTAGCCCCGATATTTTTTTAAAGGTAAAAAAGAATCTTTTGATGATAAATAAGTTCAAAAAAATAAGTGCATCTTCATTAAGACGCTAAGAGAAAATTTTAAAAATTATCATTCGTTCGGTTTAATGCATGCCAAAGGAACGCCGTGTCTGGGGGGAAGTAGGCGCATCCAGATCCTCGGGGCTAGTTGGCGCCGAGATACTTTTTTCAGGTTCTTTTATAAGTTCTTCTATTAGCGCTTCTACTTCAATGAGTATCCGTGTTAAGCTGTTTTAAAAGGGTATTTTGTTGCTGTTTACGGGCTAACTGCTCAGTCTCATCCTGTAGCAGTTTAAAATGTTGAAGCGCCGCAAGGCCTTGCGAATTGATCTCACTTCGCTCACAGAAATGTTTCTTTGCCCGATTAAAGCGCTCTATATTTTTATCCCAAGCCTCTATTTTTTTCTAAAAGGGCCTGTTGCATGCTCTGAAGTTGTTTAATCTTTAAACTAAGGCTGTTTGAATCTGCAGACATCTTTCCCCCCTGCTATTTTATTCATAGTCCTCTGCTCAATCGGCGTGGCGTAATCAACCCCGCAAATAAGCATTAGTTTAACAGAAAAAGGGCAAGAGAGCAGCTTCCTTAACACTTTAATGAAAATGGTTAGATCGGGCACAGGGAAAGGTAAATTCTTTTTTAGTATTATAGAGATATTTCGGTTTATACAGTGCTGTTGAATTTTACTTGGGAGAAGCTGAAAGATAGCCTTTAACGTAATGCTCTACCGCTGATTCTCGTTCACTGCTAACAGACGTTCTACTAAAAAAGGAATAAATTGCAGTGCTAATCTCAGAAGTTGTTTCTTCGGCCTTAATCTTAAGATGAGAAATTACCTCTTTAGCCTGCCCCTTAAGATGATGAGTATACTCGCGTCGCGCCTCTTTCTCTACTAACGCCTTCTTACTTTCTGGAGTCAAAGGAATTTCTGCTGTTAAGTCCCTCAAGCCCTGTCTCTCTAAAGCTCCCTTTAAAAGTTGATTATTTGTTTTTCCGGCAGCATCAGCGTGACTTACTGCCTTATGAGTATATAGCCTATTATCTAAGACCGGGACAAATCTCACGACGCCAACAGCAAATGCAGCCATTGCTAACCCAGTTCCAATTATAAAAGGTAAATACGGCGTTGCAGCAACAGCTGCTGCAATAATCGCTACATTTGCTAAAACAGCCACCGCAGCCATCGCTGTCATTACCACCGCTGTTGCAATGGATGAGGAAATCTCTTTTTTACAGCGGTCCATTATATCTTTCTGTTCTTGAATTAACACCTTTGCAAGGGCAGTTTTTTCGTTGTCGTTTAAGGTTATTTCACCTTGGCCATTAACAGGGGTTGCAAGTTTATTTTCTTCCCGGATTGCCTCAAGCCTATTCTGTAATGCTGTGGGTTGAGCCTTAGCATCTATTTGAGCTAAACACAGCAAGGCATCTGCTTGGGTTATTAAAAGATTTATTTTTCTATTTGTCGCAAGCGGATCGGTAGCCGTCTCGCCTTGCAATTTCTCTATTTCTTTTATCTTCTTTTCAGCTAAATACAAAGGATCTGTTCTACGCTTCGCAGCATAATACTGATGCCCCACATCTGCAACGGCAACCCACGAGCTCGCAGCAAACCCTAGGGCACCTAGAGCAGGCATACCCAGGACAAGCCCCATCACCGTTAAAGCTATTTCCTGGACAGCAGACAGTAAGTGCAATCCGTCCATCTTACTCGACTTCTTCAGCTCAGAATTAAGCATACCCCATAATGGAGGTAAAGCTTCAAAAACCGCGTCATTCCCGTTCCAAGCAGGGGAAAAATCCTCTTCTATCTTCGCAATTATTTTTGCTACTCTTTCGCCTTTTGCCCCAGGAATGAAGTGAGCTAATGCCTCAAGAAAAGGTAATGCAGCAGCCCCTATCAACAAAGAAAGACGCTGAGCATCTTCTGCAATTTTGAGCAGCCTTTCCGCCCCAGCTGTGGTGCTAGAACCGGCTGGTTTATCCGCCATAATCTACGTACCTTCACTATAATTCTAATAATTAAATCAATTTAGACCTAAAGCACCGTTTAAACCCGACCGGGGAATACAGAGCACCAGGGCAAATTAGGGAGTCACTGGCCGATTAAGTTCAGCCTAGCTGTCCGTAATGCATATTATACCAGTCGTTTATTAAGATAATATTAAGGGGCTGTAGCCTTTCTAAAAACTTTTTCTTCAAGTTTAAGCTTTTGATTTGTAAATGTTTTTTATTAGGAAAATAATCCCTGTTGGGCTACTTGCTGCGACGTTAGACTGGATGAGGGACCTGGTGGTCGATACTTTAGGGTCTGTAGCCATTTGGTTTGTCGGCTGCAAAAGAATGGCTACAGACTCTACTAAACAGCCTCTAAAAGCCCTACTCAATACACTTCAAATGCGATAAGATAGAACATCGCCTTTTAAGGGCGAGTAGGATTGGCTTTTTCAATGCTCAACTTTAGTGATAAGGCCTAAAAGAAGTTCTCAAAAGGAGTCTTAAGATGAAATTTTCAACGCGTTCTATTGTTTTTCTTTTATTTGTCTTGTTCACAGCTTTAATTCAAGCGGCCCTGCCTTCTCCTGAAGGGCGCTGGACAACTATTGACGATAAAAGCGGTAAGCCGAAATCCGTTATTCAATTATCTGTGAGCAATGGGATTTTAAATGGGGTCGTCGTAAAAGTGTATAAAGAAAATGCCATCGATCCCAATATGACAACTTGCACGAAATGTTCCGGCCCCATGAAAGATAAACCTATTCTTGGTCTAATGGTTGTGCAGGGCTTGAAAGCTGAAGCAGATGGTTCCTGGTCTGGTGGGCAAGTTACCGATCCTGAAACCGGTAAAACCTATAAATGTACTATCACTCCTAGTGCCGATGGTAAAACATTGGGCGTACGCGGTTACATAGGCATTTCTTTATTAGGCCGTACTCAAACTTGGGTAAAGGCAAACTAAACCTTAAAGGGGCAATAGCAGATAATGATAAATTGGCTCTATTTATTTCTCGCTGGTGTTTGTGAAATAGGTTGGCCTGTGGGTTTAAAACTAGCAGCAACCAATCGCTGGTGGGCTTTGTTTGCTATTGCTACCATGGCGGCAAGTGGCTTATTGCTGTTTCTTGCACAAAAAGGCATCCCCATGGGCACGGCTTATGCTGTTTGGACAGGCATCGGTGCCGTCGGTGCTTTTGTAGTTGGCATCCTCTGGTTTGAGGATCCCGCAACCGCTGCGCGCATGATAGCAGTAGGCTTTATCGTCATCGGCATCGTCGGGTTGAAGTTGGCGGCTTAGCCTCCTTACCTGCTCAGAAGTAACTTGACAATGTTTTCTAGAACGATTAAATTGCACGGTAAGTTGATTATCCGCGGAGTTTTTCATTGCGAACAAGCGAGTCACTGAATCTATAAGAGAGTCGCTGTAGGGTGTTGTTTATGGAAGGATGAAGCTGTACGGAATAAGACGAGCGCAGTGCGGCAATCCAGGGGTTAAAATTCTAGCGTTATAAGTACCGCTTTGTTTTATAAGTCTCGTTATACATGCCATTCTTTTTCATTGCCTAAAATCTCTTGGATTGCCGCACTGCGCTCGTCTAGTTCCATGAAATTTAGCTATTCCGCTGCTACTAGCGCCCACAGAATCTATGGTAAGGCAGTGACTCGCTGGTGGTTCGTCATGACAGGTCCGGCTATTTTCTTGCTATCAGAATATATTTCATAGGCACGGATAATTAATTGGAGCTTTAGAAAATCATGAATCCTGTTTCCACACAAAACCAAAACGACGTTACTCATTCTGAATTAGGCAAGAAAACGGTCTATCCTCAAACCTATAACGCAGCCTATCTCTACCCTATCTCTAGAGCCGATAAACGTCTAGAAATTGGCATTGATCCCGATGTGCTTCCTTTTGTGGGTTTTGATTGTTGGAATCATTATGAAGTGTCGTGGCTTAATGAAAAAGGTAAGCCCATGGTTGCCATTGCCGAAATCATCTATGATTGCAACTCTCTTTTTATCATTGAATCAAAATCATTGAAATTATACTTTAACTCATTTAACCAATTTAAGTTTAAATCTGTAGAGAATGTTATACAAACCATTCAAAAAGATTTAGAGCCTAGGCTGAAAACCTCCGTAACCGTGACGTTGCATCCATTGAACTCAGCCAAAGCGCCAACGATGAAAACAGCTTTTGAAGGCATCTGCTTAGATGAACTCGATATAGAATGTTCCACTTATAATACCGATCCCAATTTTTTATATACCGAAAACAAATTGGTTAAGGAAAGCGTATATTCGGATCTGCTGAAATCCAATTGTCTAGTCACGCACCAGCCCGATTGGGGCAGTGTGCAGATAAGCTATGAAGGCAATAAGATTGATCATGCCGGCTTATTGCGTTATATCGTTTCTTATCGCAATCACAATGAATTTCACGAACAATGCATAGAACGCATATTTGTAGATATTTTAAAACGATGTCAACCTAAAAAATTAACCGTTTACGGGCGCTATACTCGGCGTGGTGGCTTGGATATTAACCCCTATCGCTCAACCCATGGTGTAGATTTTAAAGGTTTGAATTATAGGTTGCCACGGCAGTAGGCCGTTGGCATCCATTTCACAGTGGCCAAATCACTACTATTTCCATTATGGCTGAATACAATTAACTCGCCGCGGATTGTGTCGCCACTGTTCCAACCACTTCTGCTACACCGGTTTCGTTCTTAACTAGAATTTGCACGGCATTCCAATTGACGCTGGCAGCACGCTTTGCCGTGGCACTCTTCAGCGCCTCATTCCATAAATTATCGTAATGGCCCCTATAACGGAAGCGTTCTTCACGCAGAGGCCTGTGTGCTTCAAAATAAAGTTGGCCGTTTAGCCAGCCTGCTTTGAAAGGTTGATTCACTATAGTCACCTTGGTATTCAATGGAATCATACTAAACAACGGTGCAATGTCTTCTGGATACAAGCTGATACAGCCAGCGGTAGTTCTACGGCCCACCACATAGGCATGATCGGTACCATGAATGAGATAATCCTCATTACTCATACGCATCATATACGCGCCCAATGGATTATTGGGACCCGCAGGAATAACCTCGGGCATCACCTTTCCTCTTTTGATCATATCGTCAAGAACCGACTGCGGTACATGCCATTCGGGATCTTTTTGTTTTTCAACGATGGTCAGCTCTCCGGTAGGTGTCTGCCATTGATCACCTATACGGCCTATGCCTACGGGATAAGTGATGACCTTATTCACACCCGGCGGATAATAATACAAGCGCAACTCGGCTAAATTAATCACAATCCCTTCTCTAGGCGCATTAGGCAATATGATTTGATGGGGTATTAATACCTGCGTACCTTCTTTCAAATGCAGTGGATCTAGATCGGGATTAGCTTCTAGTAGTTCGTAATAGCCAGCATCATTACGCTCTGCAACCATACTTAAACTATCGTCCTTTTTGACTTCAGCCACTTGGTTACTGCCTATTACCGCATCCCCTTTGGGCGGTAAAGCATATACCGCAGCCAGGGTCGTGGTAGTAGCCATACAACCTATAAGAAAAAGGCTCGCTAGAGATAGCTTAGCCATTGAATGCGGGAGGCGTCGTATTGTTAGCAGTATCGGTGGCGGCAGCCACGGACGAATTCACCACGGCGAGGGGGTCCACCGCTGCGAGAGGATTATCCACTGCAGGTGTAACATCCGTAGCAGCAACTGCGGGTTGGGCAGCTTGGCCAACGACTTGAGGCACCCCCGTTTGAATTTTAGCTATGGTTTGTACTTTACTCCAATCTACACTCGCCGCACGACTTGCCGTGGCGCTATTAATGGCCTCATTCCACAAATCGTCATAACGGCCTGCATAAGTCGTTCGTTGTTCACGTAATGGTTCATGCGCTTCAAAATAAAATTGATCATTCAACCAGCCGGCTTTGAACGGTTGATTGACGATATTTACCTTTGTGCCCACTGGCACCTCTGCAAATAATTGTTCTACATCCTCTGGATACATGCGTATACAACCAGCGCTGGTTCTACGGCCCACACCCGCAGGTTTATTCGTGCCATGAATAAGATAAGACCAATTACTCAGACGCATCATATAATTACCCAAGGGGTTATTCGGGCCTGCAGGAATAACCCCCGGCAAAATAACCCCTCTTTTGGCCATATCTTCGGCAACCGATGGCGGCACACGCCAATCTGGATTTTGTTTTTTCTGGATAACAGTTAATTGCCCGACCGGCGTTCCCCAATTCCCCCCCACACGGCCTATGCCTATAGGGTAAATCATGACCTTATTCGAACCCGGCAGATAATAATATAAGCGCAATTCCGCTAGATTAATCACAATGCCTTCTCTAGGCGCATTGGGCAATATGAATTGATGTGGCACTAACAAGCGCATCCCGGCAGTTAAATGCATTGGATTCATCCGGGGATTAGCTTCCAGTAATTCATAATACCCCGCATCATGGCGATAGGCAAAAGTACTTAAACTGTCCCCCGCTTTTACAGGGAGAACTTCGTTACTTCCCACTAAAGTATCACCGTTTGAGGGTAAATCATAAACTAGGGCAAATGCGGGCGTTACTATGAATGCCAACAAGACGCAACATAACCATTGTTGGGCTTTAGCCAACCACTTTCTTAACATTTGAATTCCCCCGAGCTTTAGTAACTGGACATGATATATCGTGTTGCTCTATAAATCAAATTTACTCGGACCTGTAGCCATTGGGTTTATCGGCTGCAGACCCTACCATAATAACTTCCATGCCGAGGTAGCTTCAACGGCTTGAATGCTGATATTTCTATATTCAGCCAATTCCTGAGCCAAGTTTTGCTTATCCATAGTACTGGCATAGTGTAAGATACCCCCTTGAAAAGGCGGAAAACCTGCACCAAAAATAACCCCTGCATCGACTAAGTCTATACTATTGACCACAGCCTCATCCAAACATAACAAAGCGCGGTTCAACATGCCCAAAAAGAATTGTCGTTCCAGTACAACCAATTTTTCCGAATCTAGCGTTGCCTTAGCGCGAACGGGTTTACCCTTAGCGTAACTATAAAACCCTTTTTGCGTCTTGCGCCCCAATTCGCCCTTATCCACTTTAGCGCGCAGTATCGTTTGTGCTGACTTGGCTTCACTGCCCATCAAATGTTCACTCGCATCCAAACACACATCCAAACCGACTTGATCGGCTAATTCCAACGGCCCCATAGGCATACCCAAGCAACGTCCGGCAGCATCGATCACTTCTATACGCTCCCCCGCAGTGAAGGCTTTAAACCCTTCAGCAAAATAACCGCCTAGAATTTGGTTGACCAAAAAGCCAGGCGCATCTTCCACGGGCAAAGGTAATTTTTGAATTTGTTTGACAAAAGCTGAGGCATAAGTGATGGTGGTTTTATCGGTCTGTTTTCCCTTCACCACTTCCACCAAAGGCATATACGCAACCGGATTAAAAAAATGTATGCCCACTAAACGCTGTGGCTGAGTTAATACACTGGCAATATCGACTAAGCGCAAACTAGAGGTATTGGTAGCAAAGACGGCATCCGGGCGGGCACGCCTGTCAACCTGTTTAAAAATTTCGTGCTTTAAAGCCAGATTTTCTACTGCAGCTTCCAATATTAAGTCTGCGTGCGCAAGACCGTCTCCGTTGGGATCTGGACACAATCTATCTACAGCAGCTTGTATCAAATGCTTTCGCTTCAAGCGTTTTTTAGCCAATTCATAGGTTCTAGATACTGCGCTGGCTAGCGCTTTTAAAGAAGGATCTTGTAGAGTAACCCGCAAACCCTGCACGGCGCACCAAGCAGCAATATCTCCTCCCATAACCCCTGCACCAATAATGTGTATATGCCGCATTTTAAAATCGGTTTCTTTACCGACTGCTTTTAATTTTCCTTGCAAGAAAAAAACACGTAATAAATTGCGGCATGTAGGGGTTGATAATAATCTACCTACAGATTCGGCTTCAATAGCAAAAGCTTTTTCTGCGCGCACCCCTACATTCACCCAATTGTCAATCGCGGCATAAGGCGCGGGATATTGCGCTATCTTTACTTTGATCGCTAATTTTTTTCTGAATAAAGCCCCTAATAGGTTACGGATAAAAGGGATCTCCATCACTTCATTCACCCAGCTGCTCTTTTTCACTTTAGGTTTATGTTGAATATAATAGATTGCAGCCCGTCGCAATTCGCGTAAGGGCATCACATCATCGACTAAGCCTACTTTTTTAGCTTGTTGCGCATCTAACCCGCGCCCTTCCAAAATAAATCCCATACCTTGCACTACACCCAATAAACGTATTGCACGCACCGTGCCACCAAATCCGGGATGAATGCCTATTTTAACTTCGGGCAATCCTATTTGGGTAGGTTTTTCATCCGTGGCAAGCCTATAGTGACAGGCTAAAGCTAATTCTGTGCCACCTCCTAAACAAATACCATTAATGGCAGCAACCACTGGGATAGGTAAAGCTTCAATTTGCGAAAACAAGGTCTGTGTTTTACGTATATGGGTCACTGCATCGTTCACATCGTTTACCGCAGCGATTTCTTTAACATCGGCACCCGCAATAAAATGCGGCGTTTTATCGGAAATAAAAACCACACCACTATAGCTATTTAGATTAGCCTTAATGTCGGCAACTATCGTTTCTAATTCGTGTAACACGGCAAAACTTAAGACATTGATCTCTTCATTGACTACATTTAATGCCAACCATAAAATTTTATTTTCATCTTCATGCAAGGACCAATTTTTATAGCCTTTTGTTTTCGCTTTCACTTTACTGTATGCTCCTCGTTTTCAATAATCAATCTTTCAAGACTCATTCTGGAATGCTTCGCGTAGGGGCAGGCCCCCGTGCCTGCCCTAACCCGGGCAACCACAGGGGGTTGCCCTACGACAAATCTTAGGAAAGGCCTGCCCCTAAAAACTATCCAACAGCACCGCGCCCCCTTGGCCGCCCCCTATACACAAAGAAGCAACTCCTCGCTTCGCTTTATGCTGTCGTAATACATGTAATAAATGTAATATAAGGCGCGCCCCACTGGCGCCCACCGGATGGCCACAGGCTATAGCGCCTCCATCTACGTTGAGGCGATCCATCGGCACTGTTCCTAGAGCTTCGGCCAACCCTAATTTGCGTTGACAATATTCATCACTGGCGAGAGCTTCTATACAAGCCAATACTTGTACAGCAAAAGCTTCATTGATTTCCCAGTAGTCTATGTCATTCATCTTTAAATCGTTACGCGCCAATAAAGGCGGTATTGCATGCGCAGGACCTAAACCCATGCGGCTGGGATCCAACGCTGCCCAGTTATAATCAACGATCTCGCCTAATACTGGCCACTGATACCGTTTTACGGCTGCTTCACTCGCTAATAATAAATACGCTGCGCCATCGGTGATTTGTGAACTATTCCCAGGCGTTACTTGCCCGTAGCGCAGATCAAATACAGGGGCGAGTTTGGCGAGTTTTTCTAAACTGCTGTCAGCCCGCACGCCGTTGTCATAATCATAACAGTGGCCGTCATTATCATAAATAGGCACTATTTCATTTAAGCGCTGTTCTTTTTGTGCCGCAGCTAAGCGCTGATGGCTCTGCACAGAGAACGCATCCATCCTTTGGCGGCCAATGTTAAAATCGTGGGCTAAAATTTCCGCAGTCTGTCCCATAGATAAATTGACTTGATGATCCTTTAGGCCCAGCAATAAACCCAATATAGGTTTAAAAAAAGCAGGCCGCAACGCTAAATATGCTTTTAGTTTGCCGAGCACGTTTTTTTGTTGTTGTAAGTGCAACAACCAATCTACCATTGGCGGACTAAACAACAATGGCGCTTGGCTCATCGCTTCACAACCACCGGCTAACACCACTTGTGATTGCCCGCGTTGTATAGATTCCATCGCTGACACCACTGCTTGCATACCCGAAGCACAGTTGCGTTGTACTGTCCATGCAGGTATGGATTCATCCAAACCCAACCGCAACCCTATTACTCGCGAAATATTGGCTTCATAGGCACTGGGCATGACACAACCCGTAATCACTTCATCAATCTGTGTAGGCATAACTTTTTGGCGCAATAACACGCTACGCGCTGCCCACACGGCTAAATCAGAAGCTAAAAAAGGTCCTCGCCCTTTAGCGCGTAGAAAAGGGGTACGTGCCCCATCTACTATTAATACTCTTTTACTCACAATATCCTCACATCAAACTGCCCAAATATAAATGTAGCAGGAAAATGGTTTTATTGTAACAACCACGACTGCTGGCCTGCTTTATAGAGGGCGTATTCTGGGCACATTATATCGCCATCTGCTTGCACTGTGCTTTTCTTGTCCATAAAAGGGATTGCCTCCACCGCTTGCAACACCCTTTTTTGACCAGAGTCCTTTAATTGGCTACGCACGCTGATACGGAAAAAGCCTACTCTCGTTTCCATAGTGCCCTTCATTTGTGCACAAGGCTCCATCCTGAGCTGTTCATAAATCACTGACATTTGTTCATCTGCCACCGTATTACTACAAGCCGCCGTAGGCCAAGGCTTGTTCCGCATAAAAAAATAATCATTGCTAATCGAATGTGGCACGAAACATTTTCCTGTCAACGCCCGTTGAGGCAATCGTGCTTCGGCCAAAGCGAGTTGCTGCCATAGCCTATCCTGCATTTTAACCTGCAGCCACACATAATATTGGCTTCGTTTAACCCACTGTGCTTGCTCAAAGGTGCTCATTACAATCAGCGATAACACCATTAAAACAGTCATGACAACAATTAAGGTAAAGCCGCGTTGTTTGATTTTCATTTATGGCACCTCAGGCTGCAAAGGAATATCCACTTCCATCCCTTGATACAAGTGGCCATCTTCATTGCCGTAGGAAATTCCCGCAAAAAAATACTGCTGCGCACGATGGGTGACGCGTTCTAGGCTTTTTAATAAAATATGCGTTACTAATACCGTATGATTCTGATTGTCTGTCATCTTATTAAATTGCAAATCATCAACGCCATCGGCCCATTCGTAAGTGTGGCCATTTTCATAAGAATACAATCCCCAAATCGGCGCACCTAATCGCGTTTTTCTATCAGTTTTAGCAATAAAAAATGTTTTCTCTTCCCATACACCAAAATAACTGCCCGCAGCAAATGCGGTATCGTTATTCGTAGTCGTTATGATCTGCTGATTCTTTTGCACACTGGTTGTCAACACAGCCGTTAATTGCACCTCTTTACAATCGGCGATCACCACCGTATCCCCCACTTTCAAACGTTGATGCATAGAAAGGACCCATTGATTTTGTTTAGTTGCGTGATCGCTTAATAAATAATCGTGCCAAGTCGCCATCTTTTGAATGTGAATTACCATCGTATGCGCTTTGGCCGCATAACCCTTACCCAGCCAAGTTGCAGGCACTTCTTCAGCTTTACGAATTTGCACCGCTTCATCACTCGTCACACGTAAACATCCTCTATAACCCGCGCTACTCAACTCGTAATAAAACAAATTTGATACACGGCTAAATTGACGTTGTAAGGAAAACAAATTGCTCTGATAACGGCTTTGCTCTATGCTGTTAATCAGGATATTCATAATCACTGTCATAACAATCAAAGATAAAGCCAAGGTCACTATTATTTCTAATAACAACGCGCCTGTTTGTGTGAATACCGGCTTAGCCCGGATAATCAAGTTCATCAACTAAATCCAAAGGCATGCCAGCGGTATTAAACACTGCTGCCAGTGGCTGCCATTTGAGGTGAAAGGTGCAAAAAGGCCCCAACGATGAAAATATCACGGTTGCCTCGGGTAACCACAACGGTAAACTATTTTGCCATTGTATAAAGGCAACATCGAAAGCCTCACCCTGACGTAAAACTCTGTAACGTACCAATAAATTAGATGCCTCTTCTATAGCCACCGTACGCAACAGCCCTTGGTTCATCATTCGAAAAGATAAAAATTGCAGCCGCGTAATGGCTAAAATGCCGATGGCAAAAATAGTGAGAGAAACCATTAATTCAATGAGACTTAAACCCCGCTGCTGGTAAAAGAACATGTAAAACCTCTTCTGTCCATTAATAATACTATTTATCCCCCTGCAGCAGATCCGTTGTGTAAGGGCGATTCGTGAATCGTCATTCTCAAAATATCCTATGACATGTAATATTTATCTTAACTTGAAGGTTTCTCTTACACCTTAACTCTATAAATTATATTTTAAAGATGTTTTAAATTATTTTCAAGAAGCAAACCCAGGTATTTAGCTACAACCTTAAGCTTTTCTGAAAAAAGTCAGTTATTTTGCGTCTAAACCCGTGCGAAACCTCACTTTTCTGCTAGGCTATAAACTAGAGTGTGTTATTTTACAGAGAGTTACAACAATGACTAAGTCTGAATTGATTGATAAATTGTATAGCCTATTTCCCAGCCTCGGCCCAGAAAAGGCTCATATGGCTGTGAATTTAATTATTGACAAAATGGCCGACAGCTTGTTGGACGGCGAACGGATTGAAATTCGCCGCCTGGGTAGCTTCGCCCTACGCCATCACAAGCCCCGGGCCGCTCATAATCCTAAGACCGGTCAAAAATTAGTGGCCAAAGAAAAATACAGCATACACTTTAAACCCAGCAAAGAATTAAAAGAAGCCATCAACGAAGCGCGTGCTAAGGGGATCCCTCCAGGGGAAAAATAGCCGTCTGTATAAGTGGTTGCCCATCTAGGGCAGGCACAAGTCCTGTAGCCATAATGGCTTTCGGTTAAGCTCTCAATTATTGTCAAAACAATTATCTAGCGTAGGGGCACGCCCCTGTGTTGCCCCTCTTTGCGCATACACAGGGGCGCGCCCCTACGAAAATAGATGATCTGTGGCGCAACACCTACAAATCAAATGGCTACAGACCCTAGTGACATCAGTCCGCGCATACGGTATGATTGCGGCCTTCGGGGTGTGGCGCAGCTTGGTAGCGCACTTGCATGGGGTGCAAGGGGCCGCTGGTTCGAATCCAGTCACCCCGACCAGATATGTAGAATTATTTAAACCGCATTTCTATTTCCGCTTGCCTCTCGGCAGATAATATAGGCTGTTTAGTTGTGACTCTCATGGGCTCGTCATTGCGAGCGAGTGAGCGCAGCGAACAAGGCGAAGCAATCTAGGAAAATGTTGAACAAGGAAAAAGAAAGTCCTGTACGATAAGGCTAATAAAGAATTGTGCTACTCATAATTCAGCGTGGACTCCCCTGGATTGCTTCGCAAGCTCGCAATGACGAAGTTCTGTGCAATTTAATATTCAAGGATAACAATAGCCTGGCGCTCATCTTTCGTGAAAACGATAAAATTTTTAGGGGATCCCTAGCTCTTCTTCCCCACGAGGTCCTTATACTCAGGCGAATCGGGGTAATTATACGCCAATACTTGCAGTGCTTTATTCGCTGGTTCCTCTAGATCTAATTGCCTATAAGATTTCACCATCAACGCTAAAGCAGGAATAACAGCGGGCGCTTGTTGATAGTCTTTCACTACATCATTGGCACGATTGGCTGCAGCAACATACGCACGATGATCATAATAAAATTGGGCAATATTAAGCTCAGATTGCGCTAAGGTATTGCGCAAATAGATCATACGACTGCGTGCCGCTGGCGTATAAGGGCTATCAGGATAATTAATCACCAGCTGGTTAAAATCATTAAACGCTTCCTTAGCCGAACCCAAATCACGTGTAGAAATATCCAATTGCACTAGGCTCGAGCCTAAACCTCGGTTGACGGTAGTGTTAGCAACCCCTTTCATATAATAAGCATAATCCACATGTGCGCTGCGTGGGTATAGATGAATAAAGCGATCCGCTGCCGCCGCAGACATAGCATAATCGTTTGTTTTGTAATAAGCATAAATGATATTAAGCTGCGCTTGCTCTTCATAAGGGCTAAAGGGATACAAGGCGTCTAAACCTTCAAAACGATCCACAGCGTCTTGGTAACTGCCTTTTGCTAAAGAAGCCTCGCCCCCATTAAAAATAGTTTCGGCTGATTGGCCTTTGTAGATATCGGCTGGTGTTTTTACATTTTCCGAGCACGCGGCAATAAAGAGTACTGCCAATGCTAAAATGAGCCGTTGTTGTTTTTTCATATCAATCCTTAGTGTCAGTTATAATCGCACTTGATAGGGCCTCTAGCCATCGGGTTTGTGGAAGCGAAAAATGAATAAAACCGATAAACCCCATCGCTACAGGCCCTAGTGCATTATACGAAAAATTGTGACAAAAAACAGGTTTACGGGCTTAAAAAATATGCCTATTAATCCTTTTTGCTTGCAATATCCTGTCAATAGCGCCAAAATCAGGGCATTCTAAAAAACAGATAAATAATTATGTCTAAAATAGATGCAAATCTACACTTATCCGCAACAGTGCCTATAGAGTGGGCGGGCTATAGATTAGATCGGGCTGCAGCCTTATTATTCGACCAATTCTCACGCAGCTTATTGCAAAAATGGATAAAATCAGGACAGCTGTTGTGTGATGGTCAAGCGTTAAAAGGCAAGGAATTGTTAAAAGGCGGTGAATGCTTGAATCTAAGCGCTATCGCTTTAGAGGAAACTACGGCCAAAGCGGAAGCCATAGCGCTACATATTATTTATGAAGATGATGCCCTTTTAATCATCAACAAACCGGTGGGGTTAATTGTACATCCCGGTGCAGGTAATCCGGAGCATACCTTGGTCAATGCTCTCCTGCATCATTGTTCTTCATTAAGCACTTTACCGCGCGCGGGGCTCGTGCATCGCTTAGATAAAGATACCAGCGGCTTATTGGTCATTGCCAAGACTCTGAGCGCGCATACTCATTTAATCCGACAAATGCAAAACCGTCTGGTTAAACGCGAGTATTTGGCTTTATGCCAAGGAATGATCACCGCGGGCGGTACTATAAATGCACCTATAGGACGGCATCCACAAGCGCGTACGCGCATGGCGGTGACAGACAGTGGGCGGGAAGCGATTACCCATTATCGCGTGGTAGAACGTTTTCGTGCCCACACTTTATTACGCGTGCAGCTGGAAACGGGACGTACGCATCAAATTCGCGTACATTTGGCACATATACATCATCCGATTGTAGGCGATGCCACCTACGGCGGCCGCCCTAAATTTCCCCCTAAGGCCGATGTTAATTTAGTAACAGCCTTGCAAAATTTTCATCGCCAAGCCTTACACGCAACCCATTTGGCCTTAACGCACCCAGTCAATGGCGAAACACTGTCTTGGTCCGTACCTTGCCCTGAGGATATGCTGGATTTGATTGGTTTGTTACAAGTAGATGTTTCAAAAAATAAAGGACGGTAAAAACCGTCCTTTATCCTGCCCTTACATCCTTGAAAATGGTCTTTGTGCTTATCCTTAAGCAAGTCAATCGTCCCTAAATACGTACATCCTGTACGCCTACATATCTTCCGTGAACTTTGTACATCCTGTACATCCACTTTCTTCCATGACTGTGTACATCCTGCACACTCTATTTAGCATAGAATAAGCAGCAATTGTTTGCAAATACCACACATGGTCGACCGGCAGCTGCTTTAATATGCAAATTTTTTAAAAATCAACGGCTTATAGTTAAAAAAGTGTTTCTTATTTAATCATTTTAAGAAATTTCATACACTGCTATGGCTGTTTGGATTGTTTTATTTATTTTTTATAAAAATTATCCCCAAAAGGCTTTCAAAAAAAATTCACTATCACCCTCTTGCTCAATTCTTCTAGGGCTGCTTTTAAATAAGCGGCAGCTTCTTCCGGAGCAGGTAAAGATTGGATTAACTCTTCATAAGGGCTCATTGTATTTTTTGCTAAGAAATTATTTACTTTTTCATTGAATGAATATCTAGCTGTCATAAGGAAAATAAGATAAAAGCAGCAATCGTTTCTCGGTTAGGAGTAAGGAGGTTAAAAAGCAAAGAGTGATCAGGGGTGATATGCATCAACAACGAACGCATTACATTAAAGAGGATTAGGCTCAGAGGGCAATCTGTACTAAGTGAAGCAACGGTAATAAATTAAGTATTACCGTCTTTTCTTATAATCTTCAATAGGGATTAATTTGATTGCAGAGAAGCATTCGCCACTGTTTTTACCATTTCTGCTTTCAGACTTTCTGTTACTACTGCCAGTCTTGCCTGGTAGCTTAGGCTAGAAATAGCGTCAGATCCTTGCCAGAATCTTATGACTAGGTATCCATCCGGTGCTACTATCCCCTGACAATTTTTCACTGTCGCTTTAATGGTGATATCTTTGCTGCTATTGTGTGTTGTAGACCATCCCTCTATTTGACAGAGGTTTTTCATATAAGTAGAAAACTCTTGAGCGGTACCCTCTGCGGTCGCTTGCTCATTTTTAACATAATAAGCCTCCGTGATAGTCTGAGTCCAGTGATTCACAGATTCATCCGCAGGTACATCGACATAATGAATCATAGTGCCCCGAGAATCTTGAGTATTATTTATTTTCAACCAGTGATAGCTTGTGGGGCGTCGATAAAAAATCTTATTCTGTAGCGGGGCTTTAAAATTTTGTTCTTGAGCGCCATTGGCAGCAGAACCCGCTGTAGAACAGCCCGCTAAAGCAAGAAAAAGGAAGAACGTAAGAATGATTTTTTTAAACTTCATGGTAACCTCTTGCTTTTGATTACTTCAATTTGCTATATGGAGCTGGCGATCCGAATCGAACGGACGACCGGCTGATTACAAATCAGCTGCTCTACCTGCTGAGCTACGCCAGCTAAAATAATACGTTGATGTCCAGGTAATGACATCAATTAATATGGCGGAGTGGACGGGGCTCGAACCCGCGACCCCCGGCGTGACAGGCCGGTATTCTAACCAACTGAACTACCACTCCGCTAATAAACTCTCTTTTCTGGTGGGTGCTGAGGGTCTCGAACCCCCGACCCTCGCCGTGTAAAGGCGATGCTCTACCAACTGAGCTAAGCACCCGTTTTGTCTACAAACAAGAGACGCCATTTATACCAATCTATCACGCCTGCGTCAAGGTATTCTCTCCCTTTTTTTGCATTAAAATGAAGATACTGGGAGGAAAGTATCCCAGACATACTCCTAATAGCAGTTATTGCTCAAGTCAGAGCGGGCACAGAGGCCCCTCTACCCCTAAGTTTTCTGGGAATATACAAAGGTAATATGATATACTGACCTAAAACAATAGGATAATAAACATGCCCTTAGTTGCGCCACTTCCTCAATTTCCTCTTTTTTATTGTGTAAAACACCCCTTAGTTGCACATAAATTATCCTTGCTACGTGATAAAAAAACACCCGCAAAGATTTTTCGAGAATTAGTGGCTGAAATTACCCTGCTGATCGCCTATGAAGCGACTCAAGATTTAAGCTTAAACGAGGTTTCCATTGCTACGCCTTTAGAAACCATGCTCACCCCTATGCTCAAAGACAGATATCCTGTCATTGTACCCATTTTACGCGCGGGTCTAGGCATGACCGAAAGCTTTTTGCAACTCATTCCGGAGGCTCGAGTGGGTCATATCGGATTATATCGGGATGAAGAAACCTTACAACCCACACAATATTATTTTAAAATTCCCCAAAAAAGTGAAGACAGCGCTTATTTTGTTTGCGATCCGATGTTAGCGACAGGCGGCTCGATTGCCAAGGCGATTAGTCTCTTAAAAGAACGGGGCATACATCGCATTACCTTAGTGTGTTTAGTTGCTGTACCGGAAGGGGTGCAGGTGGTAGCGACGGCTCATCCCGATGTCAAAATATACACGGCGTCCTTCGATAGAGAGCTGAATGAACAAGGTTATATTTTGCCAGGCTTAGGCGATGCGGGAGATCGCTTATTTGGTACTAAATGAGTTATCTAATATGACTACCTCTCTATCTCTACCTAAAGATTGCCTACAACGTTTTATCTTGAAAGATCTACATGTGCGTGGCCAATGGATCCACCTAGATCATGCTTATAAAGCGATTCAATCCATACACCCCTACCCGATAACCATACGCATGTTGATTGGCGAAGCCTTAGCGGCCAGTGCACTTATTTCCAGTACTTTAAAATATGAAGGCCGTACCACTTTGCAAATCGAAGGCCCTGGCACTATAAAATTACTGCTAGCACAATGCAACCATTTATTTCATTTGCGAGGACTCGCTAAATGGGATGAAACTATCGATCTCGCTTCTCCCGTACCCTTATTTTCTAAGGCACAATGCTTAATCAGCATTACACAAGCAATTTCACAGGAAACTTATAATGGTATAATTCCTTTAGAACACGAGAATTTAGCCTCCTGTTTGGAAAGTTATTTTCAGCAATCCGAGCAATTACCGACCCGATTTTATTTTGCCTCTACCCACGAACATATTGTAGGTTTGATGTTGCAAAGCTTGCCGGATGATGCCATGACGCCCGACATGTGGCAGCACGTTACTTGTTTAGCCGATACCTTAACCCAACCCGAATTATTGAGCGTTGCCCCCATGGCCTTAATGCACCGTTTATTTCACAGTGAAACTATGCAATGGTTTGAAGAAAGTCTAGTTGAATTTAAATGTTCTTGCTCTAAAGAGAAAAGTGAACAAGCCATTATTACCTTTGGTGAAGAAGAGGTTATGGATATTTTCAAGAGCACGACTACTTTAGTGGTAAATTGCGAATTTTGTAATCAAAGTTATGAATTCGACAAAATTGATGCCTATAGTATCTTTCATCCGTCGCCTGATTCATCAGACTCTTCACACTAGGATTAGCTATGATCACATTACAGGAATATAATGGATTTAACGAAAGATTAATAGAAGATCTTAAAAAACTGATTGCCGCTTGTAAAGCCGTAGATGGCTATGTGCCGATGTTGTATTGGGAAGTGCTGAAATTGAAACGGGAGACCCCTGGCGATTATTGCCTATATCAGAATAATAAAATGATCGGCTATTTGAGCACTTTTAACTTTGAAGATTCGCTCATTGAAATCTCCTTCGCCATTCACCCCGATTTTCGCAACC
>JAJNBM010000028.1 GCA_021156165.1 Gammaproteobacteria bacterium
TTGTTAATGCCGCTGTTAACGTCGTCTTACCATGGTCTACGTGTCCTATAGTTCCTACGTTTATATGCGGTTTCGTTCGTTCAAATTTCTCTTTAGCCACAATAGCCCCCTAACAATTGTTAAATATACTCTTTGCATTTGATTCTTAGACTTTGTTGCCTTCGCTCATCTCGCGCTCGTCATGTAGAGTACTACACTCCTGGCGCTTGAGAGCTCGGCGTCTCGCCTAAAAATCACCTGCTATGAGCATAACTTCTATTTACCCGTCTTACTAATGATTTGTTCAGCGATATTCGCTGGCGTTTCACTGTATTTCAAAAATTCCATAGTGTAAGTCGCACGCCCCTGACTCATAGAACGCACATTCGTAGAATAGCCAAACATTTCCGCCAAAGGCACTTCGGCACGTATAAGCTTGCCGGAGGGTGAATCACCCATTCCTTGCAACATACCACGACGACGACTTAAATCACCCATGATGTCACCCATATACTCTTCGGGTGTCACCACTTCTACTTTCATAATAGGTTCTAACAAAACAGGGCTGGCATTCAATGCACCATCCTTAAATCCTTTAGAACCCGCCATTTTAAAGGCCATTTCACTGGAGTCCACATCATGGTAAGAGCCATCAAAAATCGTGACCTTGACGTCAACCACGGGATAGCCGCCCAACACACCGCTGCTCATTTGTTCTTTTATACCGGCATCTACAGCAGGAATATATTCCTTAGGAACCACACCCCCTACAATGCCATTTACAAATTCATAACCCTTACCGCGTTCCAAGGGTTCCAAACGCAACCACACGTGGCCATACTGACCACGACCACCGGATTGACGTATGAATTTGCCTTCCTGCTCAACAGACTTACGTATCGTTTCACGATAAGCCACTTGTGGATTACCTACATTCGCTTCCACACTAAATTCACGTTTCATGCGATCGACGATAATTTCTAAGTGCAGCTCACCCATACCTTGAATAATGGTTTGGCCAGTTTCTTCATCCGTATGCATACGGAAAGAAGGATCTTCCTGCGCCAACTTGCTCAAAGCAATGCCCATCTTTTCTTGGTCT
This sequence comes from Gammaproteobacteria bacterium, assembly GCA_021156165.1. GTDB lineage: Bacteria > Pseudomonadota > Gammaproteobacteria > UBA1113 > UBA1113 > VFKP01. Next base: position 1,082 of record JAJNBM010000028.1, read on the forward strand.
TGCTTAGTCTTAGGCTCCACCGCCACAGAAATAACGGGTTCTGGGAAGTCCATACGCTCTAACGTAATGATCTTATTTGGATCGCATAAAGTATCACCCGTAGTGACATCTTTCAGTCCCACCGCGGCAACGATATCACCCGCACGCGCTTCTTTTATTTCTTCACGGCTGTTGGCATGCATTTGCAATAAACGGCCGATGCGTTCTTTTCTGCTTTTCACCGGATTAAATACGGAATCACCCGATTTCAATACGCCAGAATAAATACGGATATACGTTAAAGAACCCACAAAAGGATCTGTAGCTATCTTAAAGGCCAAAGCGGAGAAAGGTTCTTCGTCGCTAGAATGACGCACCGCTTCAGTCTCAGCCGCATCATCTAAAACACCTTTAATGGATTCGACGTCATCTGGGGCAGGCATAAATTCTACTACACCATCCAACATCGCTTGCACACCTTTATTCTTAAAGGCGGAACCACAAAATATAGGCACAATTTCGCCTGCAATAGTACGTATACGCAAGCCTTTTTTAATTTCTTCGTTAGTGAGTTCACCACTTTCCAAATACTTTTCCATTAATTCTTCGTTGGCTTCGGCTGCCGCTTCAACCATCGCTTCACGCAACGCATCGCACTCAGCCTTTAGGTTGGCTGGAATTTCTTTAGCGACATAATTTACGCCCTTAGAGGCTTCATCCCAATAAATGGCTTCCATACGCATTAAATCCACCACGCCTTCGAAATTTTCTTCGGCGCCTATAGGACATTGCATTTGAACAGGGTTTGCACCCAAGCGATCTTTAATTTGTTCTACTACACGAGAGAGATCAGCGCCAACACGATCCATTTTGTTGACGAAAGCCATACGGGGCACTTTGTAGCGATTGGCTTGACGCCATACCGTTTCAGATTGTGGTTCAACGCCATCTACAGCAGAAAATACGGCTACAGCACCATCCAGTACGCGCAATGAACGCTCTACTTCAATGGTAAAATCAACGTGTCCCGGAGTATCGATAATGTTAATACGATGTAGCGGATATTGTTTATCCATACCAGACCAATGACAAGTGGTTGCAGCAGAAGTAATGGTAATACCGCGTTCTCTTTCTTGTTCCATCCAATCCATAACGGCAGCGCCATCATGCACTTCACCAATTTTATAAGACACACCCGTATAAAAAAGAATACGCTCTGTAGTCGTCGTTTTACCAGCATCAATATGGGCGATGATACCTATATTTCTAACCTGGGCTAATGGGGTGGCTCTACTCACAACTATGATCCTCTACTCTAAAATAATTAATTCCAACGATAATGCGCAAAAGCTTGGTTGGCTTTAGCCATGCGATGTACATCTTCACGCTTTTTTACAGCTTCACCACGGCCTGCTAAGGCATCCGTCATTTCAGCGGCTAATCTCCGCATCATGCCTTTCTCAGAACGCTTACGCGCAGATTGGATCATCCAACGCATACCCAAAGCCAAACGACGATGCGGCGCGACTTCAACAGGAATTTGGTAGGTTGCACCACCGACACGGCGTGAACGCACTTCTACCGTAGGACACACTTGATCTAAAATACGACCAAATATTACTACCGTTGCGCCAGCTTCACCGCCTTCCCCGACCTCTGTTTCAGCACTTTTTTGCTTTTTAGACACTTCTTCCAAAGCACCATAAACAATGCGCTCTGCCAGTGATTTCTTGCCACTTAACATAACTACATTAATAAAGCGCGCGATCAGTTCATCACCGAACTTAGGATCAGGCACTACGGGTCTTTTCTCTGCCGCTCTACGTCGCATAATATTATCTTCCTACCATCATTAATAAATTACTTAGCCTTAGGCCGTTTTTCACCGTACTTAGAACGGGCTTGTTTACGGCCTTTTACGCCAGCCGTATCCAAGCTACCGCGCACGATATGATAACGCACACCGGGTAAATCTTTTACACGGCCGCCGCGTATCAATACCACGGAGTGTTCTTGCAAATTGTGCCCTTCACCGCCAATATAAGCTGTGACTTCATAACCGCTGGTCAACTTAACCCTGGCGACCTTACGCAAAGCCGAGTTTGGCTTTTTAGGCGTTGTCGTATAAACGCGCGTGCATACACCACGTCGTTGTGGGCATTGCTTTAACGCCGGGTTTTTACTCTTGATCCTACGCTTGATACGTTTCGTGCTGGATGAGGTACGCACCAACTGACTAATTCTTGCCATATAATTTAAGCTCCACGCTTGTCACATTCTCTAAGGACTGCAGCCATTTCTACTCTGCTGGACGTATGCCCTTATTTTCTGTGCTCCGTTGCTCATTTACCCCTTGTAAACTGCGCTACGGTGCTCGAAAATAAGGACATTACACCTCAGCCTAGCGAAATGGCTGCGGTCCCTCATTCGGATATTCATCTCGTTTTGATAACCATTCAGCCAAATAAGCAGCACATATTTTGACCGCCTACCCTGGGGTTTTCACCCCTTCCCGCCTAAAAAATGCTCTTTGTGTGAACAGATTAATTCGGATACAGAACAGCTATTCATTTTATTTTGTGTTTTTTATTTAGACCCAAACGGCTAAGACACAAAGTGCAAACACGCAAAATGAGGCCGGATTGTAGAAAGGTTTTTGCTTCATGTCAAGTGTTCTAACAAAAATTTCGCTTTTTTCTTCTTAAATTCGCCTTTTAAGGCAAAAACAGTCTAATTATTTAACCACGGCCAAAAGAACGATACTGATCAAAAGCAACGTCGGCACTTCGTTTATAATCCGATAAAAGCGCTCGCTGTGCTGATTCCTATCTAAGGCAAAATCCCATAGCAGCAAGGCCAAATAGGCATGATAAATCCACAAACCCAGTACCAAAGCCAGTTTTACGTGTAACCACATGGCGTGGCTATAGTAGTGATGGCGCGTAAACATAAGTATCAGGCCAAAAAGCGTGGTTAAAACGGCTCCGGGGGTGGTAATGCACCAATATAGACGCCATTCCATCACTTTAAAGCGTTCTAGACTGAGAGCATCACGACTGCCCGCGTGATAAACAAATAGGCGCGGCAGGTAAAATAAACCCGCAAACCACATAACCATAAAAATAACGTGAAAGGCCTTAATCCACAACATGTGGCAATTTCCTTTTTTCGGCTAATTTTTGGTTTAGGAAGGTCACGACTACGGGTATTAATGAAACCAAGATAATCCCCATCACTATCCATGAAAAATGGGCTTTTATCCACGGCAATTGCCCGAAGGCATAGCTTAAATACAAAATGCCACCTATCCAAATCAATGCTGCCAATCCATTGAAAAATATAAATTTCTTAAAACCCATACGCCCTATGCCCGCCACAAAAGGGATAAAAGTTCTCATAATGGGTATAAAGCGGGTAATGATGATAGCACCCCAACCATAGCGTTCAAAAAAATCGTGTGAGCGCTGTATGTGTTCCGGATTAAACCAGACTGTTTTGGGTTTATTGAAAATTTTCGGCCCTACCCAGGCCCCCAAGGCATAATTGAACACTGCCCCGGTGATAGCGGCTACAATCAGCAATCCTACCAATAAGTGAATATTCAAGGCGCTGGCCGCAGCGATGGTACCGGTAGCAAACAAGAGGGAGTCCCCAGGTAAAAAAGCCGTTAGGATAACCCCAGACTCTAAAAAGATGATGGAAAATAACAACGCATAGATCCACATGCCGTACTGCAGGAAGAAACCTTGTAAGTAAACATCTAGATGCAAAAGGATGTGTATAAATTGAGCTAGCATAATGGGCCTGTTTTATCTTTCTGAAGAATCCATCATACCGTATTATGGCATTTCCTGCTAGCCAAACTGGTAAAGGTGGAATACCCTAGGGAAATAGGGATCGTTTATTTTGCTACAGCTGGTATAACTCGAAAAGTTAGATAAATTAAAGTGAAAATTTCTTGCCAAAACAAGTAGATTTATTGCGTAGCAGCGTTTAAAATAGGTGTAATAAATCTACGGGTCATTATATGACTTACATATTAAACCCTAATCATAGCGAGGAAAAAATGGCAGCGACTAATCCATTCGACACTAAACTATCCAGCTTTACTTTACAGGAGGCGATACATCCTCACTTATATAGAGACGCAATTGCAACAGTATACAAAGAACCAAACGCGCGGGCTGTATTTTATCAGCTTAACAGGTTATATGGCTTAATAGCTCACTATATCGCGACAGGGCATCTTGGCTCCAAAGAGAAATTATACAGCGATAGAAAATATAGAGAACATGTTTATACCCTCCTGCCAGTACGTATGTCTGTCCAGATAGCGGATTTTGGCAGTAGATATATTGAGTTTCAAGCATCCGAAATATATCAACTTCTGGAAACATGTGCGACCTATCTTAATGACTATACAGAAGAAAATGCAAGAATATTAAATGAATATCTTATTAAAATACAGATATTAGCGAATGAGGGTCGTCAACTTCATGAGGTTTACGCATTCTACTCAGGAAAGGACGCTGAAGAGGCGGGAATGATATACCAGCATATTAAGAATAGTGCTTTCAATATTCAACAGGAATTAAGGATACACTATCCTAAATTAAGCATCTCCAATCAGCTCGCTTCATCTTCTTCGGCTGGCATTCAAACTAAGGTAGAACCATCTCAGTTGAAGCCAATATCAACCGAATTGCCACAGCCAGCAGACAGCGTTGTAAGCAAGGACGATATAGAAGCCTGCATACAAAAAACTGAACAGGCACTTAAAAAGTGTGAAACAACCAGCGGAGAAGAATATAATACAACTCTAGATTCAGCAAAGCAGTATTACACCCAAGCTATTCGATTTTTGGAAAAGCTTCCAAAAGAAGCGCAGGAAAAGTATCAGGGAAAATTGGACTCTATATTAAGCCAACTTAAACCGCGGTTAGAAGAGAAATTCTACGAAAAGGAAGAGAAAAGAAGAGAGGGAGAGCGTCACAGAAGAAATCAATTACAATACGAGGCTGAAATATCTAGGCATTCGGAAAATATAGCTGGTGCTATTCAGTTGCTAGCCAGCCGAGATAAAGATGCTCGAAATTATTATGCAACCGCATTATATCCACAGTTTTTAAAACAGGCCCAAGAAGGAAAAGATGTGCTTTGTTATCTAACGGCTTATAAAAATTTAGCCGTCATAGCGCTGCGCTATAACTCTGAAGATTTAGAGAGGCCCAGAACTTATGTAGAATATGCTAGGAGTTTTTTAAAATATATAAAAGACAAAGATACGAAAGACTTTTGGGAAGAATTGCTAAATAGGCTATTACCTACACCTATGGATCTACAGGGAGATGCTCCAGTACCTGCTGATCCCGCAATATCTGCTTTACATAGCGCAGGGATGCTTAAGGCCCCTTCTTCTTCCAGCCACACCAATAAACCATTGCCTACCTTTTCTAGAACGACGTTGGGGTCAAAGCCATAAATAGTTGGGTTGGATGGCAGTTGGGTTGAGATCGTAAAGGATAAGAGGAACTTCTCATTGCAATTGGCCTTAAAATAGTGATAGGTAATTGATGAGTTCAAATAATAAACGCAGCTGCCTACAAATCCCAATACGTGTGGTAGCGATTTAAAATTCTCATGCTGGGAATATAAACAACTAATTTTTTATAAGGTGCAATTAAATTGTGATACTTTAATCGATTTTTAGGATAAATCCATAATATTTGCCTAAGCATACATAATCGGAGATCCACTTGAGCACCGGGTAAACCACCCGCTCTGTCAGGCCTACCTTTTAAACTACGAACTAAATAGCGGCATGCTGAAGTAAATACATTCATGTCTAACCAAATGATCGAATCCGCTTTCTGGATACGTTCAAGCATACAGACACTATAGTTTCCGTCTATAATCCATTTATCCTTTTTTAAAATGCGATTATGGGCAGCAATGAGTTCATTATCGGATTTTCTCTGCCATTTAGAATGAGGATAATGTGCGAGCACATCTAAATGATAAGCAGGAATATTTAACTTTGCTGAAAGCTTTTCAGCAAGGGTTGATTTACCACTGCTGCTGCAGCCAATAATACCTATTCTTTTTCCAAGTTCATCCAGGCTAACCATTGAAATAACTCCTACTCGACCCTAGAAAAATGGCAGTGACCTTCAGGTAGTGATATATATGTCAATATCTCTACTTATAATGCCTCCACAACCTCCATCTCAATTTCATCATAGGGTTTGCTCATATCCAAACAAGCTTTAAGCTTTACAATCACATTTTGGATATCCTCATCAAAGGCATGTGTTGCTGTATCGCCCCAAAACCTATCCCTAGTTTCCCGATTGGGCCAGCGCGAATATGCGATGTATTCTCCTGCTGCAGTTTTATGTAGTGTAGAGCCTATTGCACCGCAGTGCGTTGTAAAATACTCTACGATAGTTTTCCAGTGTAATCTATATTCTTCATCAAGATGAGGGTAAACAAAGGCTCTATAAATAACGGCAAACATGGTAAGAACTCCTATTTTTAAGAAGACAAAGCACGGATCTACCCTAGGGGCAGACCCCTATGGCTGCCCTGGTTAGGGGGCACGGGCCCCCACCCCTACGAAAACGCAGTATTACTTCTTTAAATTAACATTTTTTCAATATCCCATCTACACTTTCATAACAATCTTTTATGCCAATCTCTTTTAAAAAGGCGTCCTCATGAGAAATGACGAACATCGCCCCGGGATACTCTTTTAACACCTCAATCACATGCGCTTTTGATTCCAGATCCAGATTGTTGGTAATTTCATCTAATATTAACAATTTTGGCGTTATCGCCGCAATTTGCGCTAAGCATAGGCGGGCTTTCTCGCCTCCAGACAATTGCGCTATCGGTGCATTTACTTCTTCATTTTTACGGAATAAAAAATCATTCAAATGCCGGCGCACTTCGGCATGCGTCCAGGTGGGCATGCAAGCGGCAATCGTGTCACATACACTTTTACCCGGCAACAAGGTGTCGTAATGTTGATCCAAATAGCCTATATCTGACGTTTTAGGCACTAACCAACTGCCTGATTTGACTACATTCACATTCTCTAAAATGGCTTTAACCAGTGTTGATTTGCCACTGGCATTATTGCCTAAAATAGCGAGACGATCACTCGAACGCACTGCCAACTGGATTTTTTTTAATAACGGCTCTGCTCCTAAATATCCTACACTGGCATCCGAAATAGACAGAATAACCCGATCACCCTTATCCGCCGCACTAAAAGAAAATTTAGGCAGAATAACTTCAGGCAAGCGCAATTCTGCTAATTGTACGTTGAGCGCTTGTTTTTTATCGTCTATCGCGACCTTCTTGCGCCCAGAAGTTTGTTCCGCACGGCGCGCACTGGCTTTGCCTCCTAGCGGCCATTTGTGCTCGGCAATGCTTTTTTCTCCCTTAGCACGGCTTTTAGCAGCGCGCATTTGTTCTTTCATTAAAGCCTGATGCGTATCTTTTTTCTGTCTATGCAACCGAGATAACTCTTTTTCTATAGAGACGCGCTTATTCTCTATTTCGCGTCTATAATCATCATAATTGCCTGAAAATGCTTCAATTTTGCCATTATCTATATTCCATATTGTATGGATATTGTTGCGCAACAATTCCGTATCGTGCGACACCACAATCAAGGTCCCCGAATAATGGCGTAACAGCCGCAACAAGCTCTGCTTGTTATGGTGATCCAAATGATTAGTGGGCTCATCCAGCAATAGAACATTTGGATCCGTGTTCAACGCCTGAGTCAGCGCTTTATGCAAACGCTGCCCACCACTGAAAGAATCAAAATCCATAATAATTTGTGGCACATAGCCAAAATTGACATCCTTAGGTATCAATACATCCCCCGTAGCCCCTGCAAATTTACCCATTAATATTTTCAGCAAAGTCGATTTACCGTTGCCGTTACGTCCTATAATCGCAATACGATTACCATAATGGATTTGTGTGCTGAAATGGTCAAAGCAAGTTTTGTGGGGAAAAGATAAACTGAGATCTTTAATTTGAATAGGTTTATGCATCGCTATACCTCTCTTAATATATGCTATTAGGCTTATTATTTTGCGCCTACAGCAGACGCTGTTTAAGAGAGCGTGTTCATGATACGTATAACCTCGGATTGTAGGAAAATATGAGAAATAGCATAGCCTGTTTTAGGGGATAATTCAATCGTAGGGGCAGCCGCCATGCCTGCCCCACTGTGAGCGGCCACAGAGGACCGCCCTACGAAAACAATATAATTAACGTAACATCAATCCAGCGTCTGTCTATAACGTTTCATCGCAAACACCAACATGGCGCAAGCAAACAGTAACATCGGCCAAACATCGTCCCATACTTGCATTATGCCATTATCCTTCAGCAAGATCCCGCGGGTAATGCGTATCATGTGGGTTAACGGTAATCCTTCGCCGATGAAAGTGGCCCAATGCGGCATACCATAAAATGGAAACATAAATCCCGATAATAGAATAGACGGCAGGAAAAAGAAGAAGGTCATCTGCATCGCCTGTAATTGATTATTAGCCAATGTTGAAAAAAACAAACCTACCGCTAAATTAGCAATCACAAACGGAAAGGCACACACAAATAACAGAATAAGGCTACCGTACATAGGCACATCAAAGAGTATTTTGGCCAAAATTAAAATAATGATAGCTTGCCCATACCCTAATACGATATAGGGAATCATTTTACCCAGCATCACTTCTTGAGGTTTAATGGGGGTGGCTAATAAGCTTTCAATCGTACCTTTTTCAATTTCACGCGTAATCGCCTGTGCCGTTACGGTGATCATCGACATAGTCAAAATGACTCCTAACAGTCCAGGGATAATACTGTAACTGGTAATATTCTCTGGATTATACAAAGGATGGCTGATTACTTGAAAACTGGGAGTTTGATAGCGTAATTTCTGAGCCCCTCCCAACAAAAATGGATCAAATACGGTCTTGGAGAGCTGAGTCAACGCTTGCATAGCAGGCCCAATCGCCACCCCATCGGTGGCATCCGCTTCCACTAGAATACTGGGTTTATTCCCTCGCAGAAAATCACGTGTAAAATTAGGCGGGATTGAAAATACAAATAGCACCTTATTTTCACGCAATAAATTTTGTGATTCCTCTTCGCTTTGCGATACAGAAACGATATGGAAATAATCCGTATTTTGCATGCCCGTTACAAAAGCACGTACATAAGGGCTATCGTCACCTAGTAATAAAGCGGCGGGTAAATGTTTAGGATTAGTATTAATCGCATAACCAAATATAATCAGTTGAATGACGGGGATCCATAAAATTAAGCCGACTGTCACCTTATCGCGACGCATATGAATAAATTCTTTTTTAAGCATCGCCCATAAACGCAATAAAAAAGAGTCCTGAAATTGTACAGCATTATTCATCGGTAACCTCTTCAGGCTCATTTTTAATCAAAGCAATAAATACATCTTCTAGTCTAGGCGGGATTTCTTCCAGTTGCAGTTGATGTTGCAGCGCATAGGGCTGCAGGTTCTGGATTATTTTATCATGATCATAACCGCTGACGTGCAACTCATCACCAAAACTACCGACTTGATCCAAATAGGGTAATGCTCGTAATGGCTGTATATGGCTTTGAATGTTTTCACCTGTAATTTTCCACGTAAATAACTTAGCATCGTTCACAATTTGTTGCGGTGTGCCTCGCGCCAAAATATCCCCATAAGCGATATAAGCCAAATCCGTACACCGTTCGGCTTCATCCATATAATGCGTAGCAACTAAAGTAGTGATCCCGTGTAAGGATAGCTCATGCACATGATCCCAAAATTCGCGCCGTGCTTTGGGATCAACCCCTGCCGTAGGCTCATCTAATAATAATAATTTCGGATTATGCAAAGTAGCACACGATAAGGCCACGCGTTGTTTCCAGCCACCCGATAAAGTATCTACCAAATGCTTCCGTCGATCATACAAACCTAAATCCTGCAACGCTTTTTGCACGAGCTCCTTACGATTATCCATGCCATATACCACGGCCACAAAATCTAAATTTTCTTCTATACTTAAGTCTCCATACAAGCTAAACTTTTGTGTCATATACCCACACTGTTTTTTAATCTCCCGGGATTGCGTTACTACATCTAAATCCAAACATTGGCCAGAGCCACCATCAGGAGTCAATAAACCACACAACATACGGATGGTAGTGGTTTTACCGCTACCATTCGGGCCTAAAAAGCCAAAAATAGCCCCTTTTTTAACTCGTAAATCAATCCCTTTCACTACAGTGGCATTACCAAATTTTTTAATAAGACCTTTAACGTCGATCGCCAACTCGCCATTGTTCATTTAGGATCCTGCAAATAGACTGTAACCGGGCTCCCCGGATGAAATTTTAAGGCTATCTCTGGCGGCAATCGCGCTTCTACCCTATAAACCAATTTTGATTTGGATTCCTCACTATAAATCACCGGCGGTGTATATTCGGCCTCTTTAGAAATAAAGCTTACCTTAACGGCTTTGGCAGTTTTAACCCCATTCACTTTAAACCATACGGTTTGCCCCAATTTGATATGGCTATAATGGGGTTCTGGTACATAAAATAGAACGCGTATTTCTTTAGGGCTTAAAATCGCCAATACGGGTTGGCCGGCAGGAATAAACTCGCCCGGCCTAAAAAACGTATCAAAAATAATGCCATCGTCGCTGGCCAATCCGGTTTTTTGCGACAATTGCCACGCGTAGGCTTTCATCGACGCTAACGCAGCATTCACTTTTTGCGTTTGTGCTTGTATCAAATGTTGACGTGCGCCCAATTCGGCCTCGGCCAGATTAGCTTGTAATTGTTTGACTTCTTGTAATCGCGTAGAATAATCCGCTTTAGCACTATCCAAAGCAGCTTGACTAACCACTTCCTTGTCATATAAGCGTTGATTGCGATCTAAGGTGATTTTGGCTAATGCCAATTGTGCTTCAGCCGCCAATAGATTGGCACGTATGGCATCTAAGACAGTATTACGTTGGCCATTTTCTAAATCTGCCAACGTTTCTTGCTCAGAAGCCACGGTGTATTGCGCTTGACTCAAGTAAGAACGCTCGGGTTCAGGATCCAGTTGATAGAGCTTTTGATCTCCCCGTACAGAATCACCACGGGTAACATCTAAATCGTACAGCTGCCCCGATACCGGCGGCGAAACATAGATTAAATAGGCCTCAATATAGCCTAGATAGTGGGGTTTGTCTCTACAGGAGGATAGCAATAATAGGCTCAGTATGGCAAAGATTTTAAGAATACGAGTGAAAATCCTTATTAGCATATCAATCACGACTCCTTTTAACTAGGGACTGCAGCCATTTCATTAGGCTGAAATGGCTACAGCCCCTATGAAAATTCCGAAAATGCACGCAAAACCTCAGCTGCATACATGACCGAAGGCCCACCGCCCATATAAATAGCCATACCCACCGCTTCAACTAATTCTTCACGGCTCACCCCTAACTTTACCAAAGTTTGCACATGAAAACCTATACACCCCTCACAACGATTGGCTACCGCTAAAGCAATAGCGATCAATTCCTTGGTTTTCTTATCTAATGCCTTATCTTCGGTAGCCGCTTTCCCCATACTAGAAAAAGCTTGCATCACACCAGGTAAATCTTTGTGAAGCTGAGTAATAAAAGGTAATAAGCCTTCTGTGATTTCTTTGTAATTTTTAGCCATCCTAAATCTCCTATACTTTTGCAAACGAAAACGCCATGATTTGCGACAAAGTCTCTTGTCCAAATATGGATAATAGCAACCTATCTATTCCCAATGCAACGCCCGCACAAGCAGGCAATCCAGCCCTGAGCGCCGCGAGTAAATGCTCATCTATTACCACTTCGGGCAAGCCCAAACGCCGCCTTTTTTCATTATCGGCAACAAAGCGGCGTCGTTGCGTGGTGGCATCTTGTAATTCTTGAAAACCATTGGCTAATTCTATGCCGTCAATATACACTTCAAAGCGCTTAGCCACCGTACCATACTCTGTTTCAGCCAAGGCGGCCAATATCGCCTGACTAGGCGGATAATCATAGACAAAAACCAACCCTTTCCCTTTCCATTGCGGCTCAATCACAGTGGCCATTAACCACATCAACCACATGTCGATATCTTTAACATCTACTGCGTCGGGAATAGTCACTTCATGCGCTAGCGCGCTATTTTGCAATTCCTGCGCAGTCACTTGCCAAGGATCTAGCGATAAATATTCTAAAAATAGTTGTCTATAACTGTAATGGGTTATAGGAATAGTCGGTAAAAATTGTTGTACCAGCTCGGTTACTTCAACCATCAATTGCTGATAAGTCCAATCTACGCGATACCATTCCAATAGAGTAAATTCGGGATTATGATAACGTCCCTCTTCATCGCCGCGAAACGCTTTACCCATCTGATAAATAGAACCACTACCGCTTGCCAATAATCGTTTCATAGCATATTCGGGTGAGGTTTGTAAGTAACAGGCTTTATTCTTATCTGCCCCGTCCACATAAGCACGCCACGATTTTATAAACGGATCGCAAGAACCATGATGGCACAATAACGGCGTTTCTACTTCCAATACGCCTCTATGCTCAAAAAACTCGCGGATCCGCTTTAAAGCTTCGGCTCGTTTTTTTAAGAGATTGACGGTTGTGCTACTACGCCAAACCTCATTCACCGTCGGTGATCCCCGCTTCAGCCTTTACTTTAGCCTGTACTTTTTCAGTCAATTCGTGCACAAAAGCAGCCATTTCACTGCCCTCTTGATAAGGCACATTCTCTGGCGGATAATAGGTAGCCGAAATCATATCATCTAACAATTCATTGGCGATATTCCCTGCATGCCGGCCAGTTTTACCCAGCAACCGCTCTAGGCGTTCTATACACGTTTTTACTTCATTTCTAGAAACAATGGGCTTTGAAAATGCTTCAAACTTTTCACCCATTAACATAGGCACTAAAGGATCAGTCAAGCGAAATGGCGTAAAAAGATTCATTTGATTAAAAGGCATATCATCTAAATCGTCTTGTATCACCGGAGGGGCATTCTTTTGTTGGAAAGACTGTAAAGCCGTCATCGCCGCTACTACGGGGTTGCTGTTGTTCTCTGTATCATTCATCGCTGCCGTGATGAACTGTAGATCATCGTCTACAGGAACGTTGGTGCTAGCAAACATAGTATCCACTTCAGCAACGGCGTCGCTAAAATGTTTTTCTCGCTGCTCAAGCTCCACCAGCACTTTAGTAGGCGGCGCTTCCACACGTAAGAAATGGTTTAAACGCATCTCCTCAATCGGTGGCGGGCCTGCATAAAACATTTGTGCACGCACAATGCGTGATTTAAAGAAAATATGCGCTTCACCTTCCCGCTGCTCTTTTAGATCCAAGAGATCCACGCGTTGCCTTTTTTCTGCTGAAGAACTGCGAGTATCCATATAATTATTCATTAAACTACTGGCATTCGTTTGGAAGGTATCTACTTTCGTCACATAAGATTCGCCAGCGGTTTTTGAGAAAAATTCCCAGGTTTCTGTGGGATCTTCTAACTTCATACAAATTTTAATATTCGTGTTCGCACCAATAGAAGCGGCTTCTTCCTTAGAAGCTTTTTGGAAAGCCGGTAAATCCTGTCCGGCAAAAATAGCTGAAAACCCCAATGAACGTGCTTGCGCGGGTACCACAGCAAAGCCTTCAATCGCGTAATAACCATATTCATCTAAGATGCACATGAAAGGGGTATTGGCATTGGTGGGTTTTCTGGAAATCAATTCTCGATAGCTGCCCTCGACTTCACTGCCCAAACCCGCTGACATCATCGCTTTTAAGGTAGAAATAATCACTTTTCCTAAATTGGCCAACTCATCAGGAGCTTTTTCCAAAGCAGGTAATAATACGACCAAAATACGTCTATTTAACACTACGTCTTTAAGATCCACCTCGGCTAATTTGACCCGTAAAATATGGCCATAGGTATCGGCTAAGGAGGTAAATACCCGTGTTAACTGCATAGTAATAAAACCATGTTGTTCCAATACTTGCGATACTTGTTTGCCTTTTTTGCTTTTATCATAACCGGGTAAATTATCTAAATAGTGTGAAATCGGCTGCATCACCACTTCAGGAACACTGTGCAAGGGCACCGACTCTTGGTGTTCACGTGGAAATAACTTATCAATCACGATACTTTCTAATTTTTCCAAAGAAAAATACAATCGTGTGGTATGCGCGTCTAATAATATATGCCCTTGGTCGCGCATATACACTAAAATCTTCATCAAGGCCTCAACAAAAGAAATGGCGCGGCCTTTCCACATATCGCCATCTGGCGAAGCCGATGCGGAATCCATCATGCTCACCACCAATTGCGATAGCATGCTGGAAGAACCGTTGGAGAAAGGATTCAAAGTATTGGAGATCTTCTTCTCCTGGCGGCCAACGATATCGCGTGCACCCGTCATAAAATTAATAATTAATAGATCGTCTTCACGTCCCATGGAACGCGCCATAGAAAATATTTTAGCGAATAAGGAGTTGTCGCCTTTACCATCCACATAAATAAAGCCACTGCCATACACTAGCGCATTATAGGCAATAGATACCAGCGCTTCTGTTTTACCGCTACCTGTGGAACCGAAAATAAGGACATGTGTACGTAAATCATCATTAGAAAACCATAATTCCTCATTGGTTTTACGATCATTGCCTAAAAAAGCAATACCACGAGCACGATTATATTCTTTAGATCCCGGTTTTAAATCTCCATAATCAATTTGCCCAGAAAATTGCGGTAGACGGAAGGGTAATGTCACTTTGCGGGTACGTTGGTAAAAGTAAATGCCAAGCCCTATGATGAATAACAGATCAACGTACGCTGGAAAAATAAAACCAATGGCAACACAAAATACTAAGCTCATCGTTACGCTGATGGGCTGTGAAAAAAAGTCGGCCATGCGCTGCCCTAAGGTGCGCGTATCGCGTATGAGCAGACTGGAATCTTGTTCCTGGTAACTTTCTAATCCCCGTTGAGTGGGGGGCTTTCTAACCATAATCTATTCCTTCTCTTCATCCGGCACATAAACCAATTCATCAATCGCATCTTCCAAGCTGATGACCGCTTCTTCGACCATAGGTGACATTAAACGATACCCTATGGTTTTTTCTGCATAAAAATGCGCAAAAATGCCAGCCACTTCGGGAAACACGGTTTGTCTGCCGACTGAATTCAATACATACCATAATACCCTATCGTGGGGTTTTAACCACAAAAACTCAGCGGATGCCAGAACGCCATCAGTGCGTGCTAATTCTAGCATAGCGGCCAAGACGCCATATTCAAATGCATGGCGACCAATAATCTCTTTCACAATTTTATTATCTTTGTATTTCGCTAACAGCGCATCTGCGCCACTAAAATTGAGTTTTGGATCCCTGGCGGAAAGCGCAATTTGTCGCAATAACTTATTGGCCACATCCCTATCGCCCATTGCTTTAGCGGCAAAGATGGCAAATAACGCGCGGCGATGGGGTATCAAGTCTTCCGCCGAACGCCACAATTCACCTAATTGTCTAACAAACACTTTATGCGCACGGTATTTATTCACTTTAGCTTCATAACCCATTTCGCGCGATAGGCCCGTTGCCCCCATCTGTTTCTTCTCTACATCCAGCAATTTATATTTTTTAGAAAATTGCATGGCTGTTAACGCCATCGCCCAAGGACCTTTTTGAATATCTTGTTTTACTAGATCTAAACCCCAAACCACATTGGCATAAGGCCAATTGTTCAATTCTTGCTTTAGCAAAGATTTCATAGTAAAGGTTTCACAAAACCGCGTTCCTGCGCTTGCACGATACACACGTATAGCTAATAAAAGCAAAATGCCCCCAAAGGGATACCGTAAATAACGCCCTACTTCTGCCGCCACAGCCAGTAATTGATCCACGGTTACACCTTGCGGCGATGCGTAGGCAATGGCGTCTTTCAGCGGTAATATTTTAGGGGTAAATAACCCTATAAAACTCGCTTCCCACAATTTTACCTGCAATATTCCCGAAACGATAGCAACGTGAAAAAAATACCAGATAAAAATAGATCCGATCACCACTGCCGCTATGATCCACAATAGATCCATTCCCGTGTCGCTTTGCCCCTGCCCTTGTTGTCCGCCTTGTGGTGCCATAATCGTTAGACCTCAATTAATTTGTCTTTTTGTACCCAATAGATCTTATCCCTATGCTTAAATTGGCGCAATTGAGATAATTCAACTTTTTGTATCGTTAAAAGCGCACAATCCAAATAGCGGTCGCGTTTAGGGGCTGTATACAAACTTACATCTTGTGAAACATGAATACAAGCACTAAAAAAACCATAGCTATCATTACGTAAGCTCCGCTCAGCCAAAGCCCACTCAGAATAAACGGCCAAACCATTTTTTTCACAAAATTTTACCATCTCTAATAAAATAGGGATGCAGTTCATTCCATCGGCCGTCTCTCCTAACTTAGGCAAATCACGATGGAACACGCGTATGTAGATCATTTTCTCGTCTTTTTTTTGCGGCGTATTCTGTCGCGTATAGTCTTCTTTAGAAATACTTTCCGTTTCTCCTGCAGGATCAGAATTTACGTCCAGTTGTGACCGCAGATCGTGGCTTAAGAGCATTAACTCATTTAATAAAATAGCAAAACTGGTTGTTTGCCCCGCATAACAAGCTTCCATTTCCGTGATCGCCTCTGTGATCACATTGAGCAACACATAATTGAGGTAGGGCTCATTCATGTGTTCTACAGAATAGGTAGTCCTATGTTTCTGTTCTAATTGGTGCCCAATCTCGACAGTGTGCTGCAATAAAATACTGGCCGCATCTTTTAGTCCTTGTAGACTTGCTTTTTGTTGTGGTACCCCCGACCGGCCAAAAACGGCTTCCCCTTTTTCAGGAGGCTTATTTTTAATGGTAATGATTTTTTCTAAAATAACAATATAACGCCTACATAACTGGCTCACTGCTTGTAGCGCTTCGCCCGTAGTCTGAATACTCTTATGTGGTTTCTCATAATCATCATCAATCATACATTAATTCATCCAACACCACCGCTTGTAGATTCGGCGCAGTTTTGGCAAGTTCATTCATCACATCGGTGATGCACAATATACGTAAAATATCGGGTGTTACTGCATCAAAACTTACTTTAACCCCTAATAAAGTGCCTTCTTGTTCTTCAAAAGAAGCCCCTAAACCATACCCTAAACACAACGACGACAGCTGTTCAGCGCGACGCACAATGGCCGGAAATATTCCTATATCGGAAAATACTTCTTCAGGCATAAGCTCGCGACCATTTAAGGTAAAACCAAAACCCATGGTTTTCATGACTGCAACGAGCCTTTTTTGTATATCTAACATTATAACTTATCCTCTCGCCACCATGGCCTACATAATTTTCGCGGTCCGGCCAATAGGGATCGCGATAAGCGGGCAAACACGGTTATCGTAAATCCCAATCGTTCTAAAAGAGCAAAAAAAACGGCTATCGCTAAAAAGGACCAAAATGTCCACCAACGTATATGTACTAAGAATAGTAGACACGGCAAGGCGGAGCGCGCATCAATAACAAAAAAGCGTGCCGGACGCACGCTATCGCGCCAATGGGCCCTCACATTTAAACGTGCCATTTTTTATACTCTTCGCGCTTGAGCTTTAGGCTTTGTTGCCTTCCCCCATCTCGC
>JAJNBM010000029.1 GCA_021156165.1 Gammaproteobacteria bacterium
GCAATCCCCTGTTATATGCTCCAGGCCAGCATATATGGCTGTATGCTGACCAAAGTTCCGAGATAATTTAATTACTTTTACTTTGTCATTGAATGCTCGTAACTTTAAAGCTTCACTATAAGATTGATCTTTAGAACCGTCATCCACCAAAATCAATTCATACTCTCGAAGATGCGGAAAAACTTCTTCTACCAACTTGGCATAAGTTACAGGAATATTGGTTTCATTGAAATATAAGGGTATTACAATAGATAATTTTTTATTCATATTGGCTCTGCCCTCTTTCTCGCAAGTTTCTGTTTTCTAGGTGGATAGGAACAACTTTTTTCATCCATTAGCCCCTCTGGGTATATATACATGGAAATCCCCTCGCGAATCCTTAACCGATAATTGGTAATTATTTAAAATATATTGGTAAATCACCGCATGTGTATTCTTAAATCGTAAATCGTCACGTCCATCCAAGGGTACATCTAAAATAAAGATAAATCTAGGATTTGCTTTTTTGATTGCTATGATCTCAGCTTCTTGAAAGGTAATCGACCTAGGAAAAAGAGCATAAATTTCCCACATGGGTGATTTGCGATTGAATAAAGCATAAGCGCTGGGCCAAAAAGGGGTTATTACAAATGTAGTATTTTCTGACGCATATTCAATTACCAGTTGCCTTAAGAAATGAATGTTGCTCGCGGTAGCAGAATCAACGCGCAGCAGATCACCAGAAACGTTAATATTGACACAGGATTGAATAGCCCTGCACTGCCAACCAGGGTGTGCAGGCGCTGTCGTTATAAAGCTTGCTGTGCCTAGACAAAGTGCTAAAAACCATTTTGGTTTTGGTGTTAAATTTGAAAAAAATACCAGACAACCAATTAAGAATGGGAAAATACCTTGTGCAAGATGGGTTAGATCGGCACGAGAATAAGCATAGTGGGTATAAGGTAACGCCGTAAATGCAGCTGCGACCAGCGCAGCGGGCAATACTTTACGCTGCCATTTTTTCCAAAAAATCCAACAGATTGCTACAACGCCGAAAGCAAGAATAGCGATAAAGAAAATTCCAATGAGAAAATTATTTAAAAACTGGAAAGAAATTAAATGGTTAAAAGGAAGTTCCCACGGCCAAGGCATGGGCAGAGGAATATTGGTTGCTTTGACTTCAAATAAAAAGCGGATGCTTTCCCAAAAAGCAACGGCAAAACCAGGGATAAATACCGTCATTAAAAAGAGCGGCATAAAACCTAAGACAATCCCTAGCGCCCAAAATGTAAAGCCAGTTAGAAAATTGGTCCCTGTTTTTTTTTTAAAGTGTAACCAAAGCATAGTGCCTAGAGTACTCACTAAGCCATAAATGCCATGATTACGGCCAAATACAGCGAACAGTCCCAAACATACGCCGGCTAGAAAATAGATGGTTTTCTTTGGATTTTCAATAAGAACAGTCAATATGCCCATTAAGAAGATAGAAGTTGAGATATCGAATACCTTAAAAAATGGAAACATCCAGGCCACTAAAATCAAGGAACATAAGACAAGATAAAGAAAATTTTGCTTTTTTTGGCTATGTGCAATTAACCATAAACCGACGAATAGGCCCAATCCCTGAAAAACAGCTGCGGAGGCACGTAAGGCCATAATGTCTTGCTTACCCCAGAGGGTCATCAGCGTTGCCGACCAATAGTAACGTCCGGGGTCGTAGGACATGAAATCGCGTAAGGGGATTTCCCCCTGAATAACGCGTTGGGTCCCATACCACAGAAAACCTTCATCGCCTAAATTAAAGCCAATATTGCCTTGCCAAAAAAATAATAGCATGACTACTAAGCTTGCTAAGGCTAATGCTTGTAATGGTGAAGAGTTAAATTTATTTGGGCTTAGGGACATTTATATATATTTCCACAGGAAAAGCCCAACCATTCTACAGAGGAGGGGAGGGGCTGTCAATTCTTAGATGGGTTTTAAAAAAGAAAAATTTTAGCACTTATATCCGATCTCTTAGTCAGCATTAATCTGGGTATTTACTATAGCCCATGGTGAAAACGGACGTTTCTCATAATAAAGTGGCCGGAATATGGGCGTTGACAAATTCTTATGGAGTTAATTGGCTGAAGAGCGTGATATCCTTTTAGGAGGTAGTTTGGGAGGAAAAAAAGAAATAACCCAATCCAACTCATTCGTTGTGATGCCAGTTAAGCACCTGTTTGGTGGGTGTGATGTTTAAGATATTAACAGGAGCGTCTAGCCTTCTTTTTGACAATAGATTTATTTTACATTTTATTTGCATATTTTATTTTATCCAATATGCATAATATTCTTTAATGTTAAACGCAAACCGCTACCAATACTAAAGACTTTAGAAGGTCCTTGATGGGCCATGGCAAGTACCAATGCATTATTTAGCAGAGCCGGACAAATCGCTTGTTATTTACTCCGGACAATTAGCGTGTTACCAACACTAAAGTGCTACTATCTTGTCAAATAAGGTGGCGTTTGATACAATAATACACACTTAAAAATAAGTTATATAATGGGCTATATCGTGAAAATTATCCCTACGTACATCCCTGAAGTTAAAATCATTGAACCACAGGTGTTTGGGGATGAACGTGGTTTTTTTTGTGAATTATATCAAAAAGAGAGATTCTTTAATGAAATCAAAGGCATGCGCCCCTTCGTACAAGATAATTTTTCGTATTCGCAACAAGGGGTGTTACGTGGGCTGCATTATCAATCGTTACAACCTCAGGGCAAGCTGGTAACCGCATTGCGTGGCCGCATTTTTGATGTGGCGGTGGATCTGCGTTTAGGTTCGCCCACCTTTGCAACCTGGGTAGGGGTAGAGCTTTCAGAGAAAAACCATCGTCAATTGTGGGTTCCTGAGGGTTTTGCCCATGGTTTTTATGTGTTAAGTGAGGTTGCAGCAGTGTATTATAAATGCACTGATTATTATAGCCCAGCTTTCGAACGCAGTGTGTGTTGGGATGATGTGGATTTGGGAATCCAATGGCCATTATCTGGAGTGCCTATTCTATCGGTTAAAGATGCTGCAGGCTGGTCTTTATCGCAGTGTAAAAATAGTGAATTACCCTCTTACGCGGAATGGTCATGAGAATTTTATTGATAGGAAGCAATGGGCAAGTAGGCCGCGAAATAGGAGCATTACTGCAACAACAAGCAGGAGTTGAATGCTTATGCCTAGATAGGCAAAGCTTAGATCTACAAAATATTTCGGCAATAAAACCTAAACTGGCGGCAATGGGTAATTTTGATTGGATTATTAATACCAGCGCTTATACGGCGGTGGATAAGGCGGAGGCCGAGATGCATTTGGCCGATGCGGTGAATCATTTAGCCGTACGTGAAATTGCTCAATTTGCCTTTGAACGAAACAGTCGAGTCCTGCATTTCTCCACAGATTATGTATTTGCTGGCACAGCGAAAAGCCCATATACTGAGACAAGCGTAACGCAGCCGCTCAATGTTTATGGGCAAACAAAGTTGGCGGGTGAAAAAGCATTACAAACTTATCAACCTGATCACCTTATCATCCGTACCAGTTGGGTATTTAGCGTGCATGGACATAATTTTTTAAAAACCATTTTACGGCTATTAAAAACTAAAACCAGATTAGAAGTAGTTGGTGATCAACATGGAATACCCACCGCAGCTAAAGATTTAGCACGGGTTAGTTGGGATTTACTAAATAAGAATACAAATGCTGGTACTTATCATTACTGTAGTGGTGAGCCTACCACTTGGTATGGTTTTGCGTCTTATATTAAAGAAAGCATGTTGCGATGGGGCAATGTGATGTGTCAAGAAATTAAATCGATTAAGACCAGGGAATACCCTACACCAGCTCAAAGGCCACTTTATTCTGTTCTGAATACCGCCAAGATACAAGCCGCTGGGATCATATTGCAGCCTTGGCAGAACAGTGTAGACGAAGTGATTGATGTTTTATTGCGAGAAAAAGTGTTATGCGAAAAATGAAATATGTTTTGGTGACTGGCGCGGCTGGTTTTATAGGTAGCCATTTTGTAGCAGAATTATTAGCGAAAGACGCAGCTGTTAAAGTGTATAGTTATGATAAATTAACCTATGCGGGCTGTCTATCTAATTTAGATTCGGTTCAGCATAATCCTAGGCATCATTTTATTCGGGGTGATGTTAATGATCATATTCAGGTGCGCACAACCTTGCGTACATATGAAATAGACAGTATAGTGCATTTTGCGGCCGAATCGCATGTGGATAATTCCATTGCAACCCCAGCAGTTTTTTTTGAAACTAATGTCATGGGGACGTTGAATTTATTACAGGCGGCTAAAGAGTATTGGCTGGATGAAAAGGGTTGGTCAGCCGAGCACTGTAGATTTCATCATATTTCCACTGATGAAGTGTATGGCTCTTTAATGCCAACAGATCCACCTTTTACCGAAACAACGCCTTATAGTCCTAACTCTCCCTATGCGGCTTCCAAGGCAGGTTCCGATCATGTGGTGCGAGCCTACGGCAAAACCTATGGTCTACCGATAACTATATCGAATTGTTCCAACA
Organism: Gammaproteobacteria bacterium; assembly: GCA_021156165.1. Classification (GTDB taxonomy): domain Bacteria; phylum Pseudomonadota; class Gammaproteobacteria; order UBA1113; family UBA1113; genus VFKP01. The sequence continues at coordinate 4,561 of JAJNBM010000029.1, forward strand.
ATTATGGGCCTCATCAGCATGCAGAAAAACTAATTCCTACTGTCATACGGTGTTGTTTACAAGGCCAATCTATTCCTGTTTATGGCGATGGCCGTAATTGTCGCGATTGGCTTTATGTGGGTAATCATTGTCAGGCTATTTACGCTATTTTGCAGCACGGCACTGTAGGCGAAGTGTATAATATTGGCGGCGGTTATGAGGTGGATAATCTGAGTTTAATAAAAACGATTTGCCAAATAATGGATGAAGTTTACCCGCAAAATGCACCGCATAGTGGTTTAATCCAGTTTGTAGCCGATCGCAAAGGCCATGATTTCCGTTATGCGATTGATAATACAAAAATACATCTAGCCTTGGATTGGCAACCCAGTACCACTATACTCGAAGGTTTAAAAACGACGGTTGATTTTTATATCTCTAAATATGCTCCGGGAACACATTAATGTTTGGTACGAATTTGCTCTCAAAAACGCCGCAATGGCCTCTCTTAAAAAAAGAGGCGAAAGTCCTGAAGCCTATTTTACCGATGCATCCATTGCAGTTGGAAGTGGCGGGGATCCATTGTGAGCTCAGCCATAATTATATTAACAACAACATTTTGACTCTGCTCGCGCAATTATGCCAGACTCAAGAAGTAATGCAATTTTTTCAAGCGATGCGACTAGGTGAAATCGTTAATTTGTCAGAAAATAGGCCAGCGTTGCATACTGCTTTAAGAGATCCAAACTATAAAGAGGATTCAGTGCGGCAGGCTGTTGCCGCCAATCTTTTTAAAATGCAAAATTTAACTGAGGGCATCCATCAAAACAAAATGATTCGCCATATAGTTCATATAGGAATCGGCGGTTCGGATCACGGGCCTAAATTTATAATGAAGGCTTTAGCAGCATATCAAGTGAGTGATTTATCTTTTCACTTTATTGCTAATATTGATCCTACTGAATTACAAAACACTTTGAAAAAAATAGAGGTAAGAAATACGTTGTTTATTGTGTCGTCTAAATCTTTTTCTACCGATGAAACTTTAACTAATTTCACAAATCTCTGTTTAGCCATGGGTGGGGATAAAAATTTAATTGAAAGCCAATGTATCGCTATCACAGCGAATAAAGAAAAAGCATTGACGCATGGCTTTAAAGAAGAGAATATTTTATTATTACCCGAAAGTATAGGTGGTCGTTTTTCCATATGGTCGGCAATAGGATTTTCTTTGATGTTAGCGATTGGGGCTAAACATTTTCAAGCTTTTTTAGCGGGTGCAAAGGCAATGGATGAAGGCTGCAGTACGGAAAATTTTTTAGACAATCCCGCGTTATTGCTGGCCGCAATGGATTGTTGGTACACTAATTTTTTAGAGGCGTCTAGCCGTGCCATTCTTGTCTACAGTAGTCCATTGAATGGCTTGATCGACTATTTGCAACAATTGATAATGGAAAGCAATGGCAAATCACAGTCTATGCAAGGAAAAGCGCTAGATTATCAAACTAGCCCTATTATATGGGGTGGGGTAGGGAGTAATAGCCAACATACTTTTCAGCAACTCTTGATGCAAGGCACTAGGCTTAACCCGATCGACATTATTTTACCACGCAACAGCGATGTTGATATTGCTGGGCAGCAAGGAAAATTAGTTGCACATTGTTTGGCTCAGGCAGAAGCTTTAATTTTGGCTAGAAATCGGCAAGGTCAGCCCTATCATTTGCTTTCTTTTGAAAAAATATCTCCTCATAGTATGGGTGCATTGTTGGCTTTGTATGAGCATCGTACCGTTATGAGTGCGGCTCTTTGGGCGATTAATCCTTTCGATCAATTCGGGGTACAATTAGGTAAAAATATACTGGCAGAAATGCAGAGAGATTTACGAAAAACTGTATTTTGATAGCGAGTAAGCGAGAGTAGAAGGTATGAAAATAGCTAAATTGATTGAAAATTCAAAATGCTTTTTGGGAAAAGCTTATGGCGCCACATTACCTCAAGTGACGATAGTGTTACCCGTTCATAATGGAATACAGAGAAAACTCTTCACGGAAGCAGTCCGATCACTTCTCTGCCAACAAGGGATTACTATTGAAATAATTATTATTGATGATGCCTCTACAGATGGAACGGTACAATATATCTTAGATAGCATGTTAGAAGATGACAGAATAAGTTTAATAGTGCATGATAAAAAATTAGAGTCCTTTCCCATTAGCGCCTATGAAGGCTACTTAAAAGGAAAAGGAGATTATTTTATTTTTGCAGAGCAAAACTTTGTTTTTTCATGGAACTGTCTACAAAAAATTTATGCGCTGATTATAGACAACAGGGCACCGCAAATGATTGTAGGGATAGCCAATCAGAATGGAGATAAAAGTTTTGGCAATGATCCTATTCAAAAGTTAATCAGTAGAAATATCTTTTCAACATCAGCTGTTATGATCCCTAGGCGTTGTTTAGAGCAGGTGGGATTATTTGATCCACAGCCGCTTTTAAACGGCTGTGCCGTATGGGACCTCTGGCTGAGAATGAGTGCTCAATATCCCATACTGCAAAGTAAAGTTTTTATGGGGCGTAAAAAGGGCAGTGAAGAAAAAAGGGCCACTGCTAAGAGCCTTTATTGTGCCAGAGCTATCATGTGTTTAGATAGGGATGAGCAATTACGTGCGAATAGATTTTCTGAATTAGAACTAATGGGGCCTTTTAGCGCAGAGGCAGACAAAAAAGGACAACCTTATAAGGATGATTGTGTGCAGCGCTCGGAAAAAACAAGGAAAATATGTATTCTGTGGTTCAAGGAGGCTTCGCCATTTTATCCTTTTTTTGCTTTAAATGAAACTGAAAAGATAGATATAATTTTTCTAGATATAGTAGCCGCAATAGATTCTAAAAATTTAATAACAGCGGATCTGGTTATCATTAGCAGGGAATTATTATTACACCTTTCTGTCATCCGCTGGCTTAACGATTTAGGAATTCCATGGGCATATTTTATTGACGATAATTTCACTGTTCTTGCTCGAGAATATGCGTTAGTATTTGCCTGGTATAGTCATAAGAACTTGCAGCGCCATTTAGCAAGTGCTAAGGCTGTGTTCACTTCGACTGTACCGTTACAGGAATATTATCAGCTCCATGACTTACACCCAACAGTTTTACACTTTCCGCCAGTGCTTAGCCAGAAATTTGTGGAAAAAACAAAAACTTTTTATGAGCAATGTAGACGTGAAGAAACATTTGTTGTTGCCATGATAGGTGGAGATTTTAGATATCCTGCTTTCATAAGTACCGTTTTACCCGCCTTAATGAAATTAAGTGAGCAAAAAGATATCATCGTCTGGAGTACTTGCGAGGTACCTGCTTCTATAAAACTGCCACCTAAAATGGCAGTCAAAAGGTTGAAAAGTATATATGATTATGAACAGTTTATTCTTAAGTTAATAGCTTTAGGGGTTGATGTTGTCGTTCACCCACATGGCAAAACACAAAACTTACCTTACAAAACAGATGCTGTTTTATTGATGGCGCGCTACCTCCATGCGAATATTATCATTGGTGATGAACCTTGTTTTGAAACGGTTACAGACAAAGATGGCGTTTTTAAGGTTGAAAATTCAACAGAAGCATTTTATCAGGCATTTTTAAAATTGACGGACAGTGCAACCCGTCAACAAAAAAGATATGAGCAGTTACAATACTGTAACCTTCACTATTCGCCCAAACCCAGTGAAGAAAAGCTAAAATGTTTTCTTCAAACGCTTCCGCTATTGTCTAATTTTGAAATGGATCGCCGTGAAAAGGCCATGGCAACTTTTGCTTTTTCAGGAGCAACTTTACCTAAAAACCGATTGCAGAAACTCATTAAGTTAACTCGGGCGAATGGTTTCTTATGGTTTTTGAAAGCAGGGTTTCAATATGCGCGACGAAAGGCTTATAACTGCATATAACCGTTGTATCTGAAGGAGGCAAAGTGGTAACGTCCTACTTAAGCAAAGCCTGTACCCATTTTGGGGTCATGTCATATTCGTGATATTTCTTTTGGGCGGTTAAGGCAGCATTTTCTCCCATCTCGATTATTTTCTCAGGATATCGAATAAAAAATCGCATGCAGTCGGCAATAGCGATAGCGGAAAATGGAGGCACCAAAAACCCTTCCTTTGTATGGAGTATGGTCTGTCTACAGCCAGGAACATCGGTGGTAATAATAGCTCTACCCAAAGCCATTGCTTCTTGTAGAACGCGGGGAAAGCCTTCGCGATAAGAAGGGAGTACCACAACACTGCTGTTTTTGATAGTCGAAATAATATCTTTTGTATACCCTATAAACTCAATACTGTCTCGAAGACTTAATTCTGCAATGGATCTAGTTGATAATGATGACGGATTTATAGGATCAATATCACCAACCACCTTGAAGCAGATACCTTTATTCTCAGCGCTAATGAGTTGTGCGGCGGTAATAAACTCTCTAATACCCTTATCGTAAAGCAATCGGCCAATAAAGGTAAAAGTAATAGGATCGAGGGGGGCAACGCTATTTTGGAAAAAATTAGCTGGAACGCCTATACCTTCTAAAACGATAGTCTTAGCTAAATTAAAATGGTATTTATTCTTTAGTTCATTCAAATCATCATTATTTAACAGAATAATACGGTTTGCCAGTGGGAGTATAAAACGATACAAAGTAACTTGCATAAATTTTAGGAAGATATTTTTTATATTTTTTTTATCTGGTCTATGGGTGAAAGCATAGCCTAAGCCTTCCAGTAGAGCTATTCGATATGGAACGCCAGCAATTTTGGCGAGCAGTGTTCCTAAAATAACAGGGGTGACAAAATAGGACAGAATGATATCGGGGGAAATCGATTGTAATTGGGTGTAAAATTTTAGTGCGGAGATAAGCGTCGTCAGTGGATTGAAATCTATTCTTTTAAATGGACTGTTTAAGGGCGTCCCTCCTAATTGTTCAATGGTGGCACGTGTGGTTGGCGTATAATCGTAGCAAAAAACATATACACTATGTCCTAATGTAGTAAGAGCGCGGATTAATGGCCCCCTAAAATGAATGGCAGCATTGGCAGTGGTACCAAGTAGGACTATTTTTTGAGGGGGTACTGATTTCATGTAATTACTCGCGCCTTTTTCAATGAAAGCTCATATTGGATTCATCTTGATACAACTTAACCCTATTAGCAAAAGGCTCATTTATGCCTATTTTCACCCCTAACACCGGGCAAGCCTGCAACACAATCTATGCTTTGCGCTACCTATAGATGAGAGAGCAGTTACGATTTCATAATGAAGGAGATGTTAAGCCATTGAATAGTTGTATATATCTCTTCTCACTTTATTCTTTGGTTTTGTTGCCTACGCCACCTCGTACCCGTTATGGAAAGTACGATACTCCTGTTGCTTAAGGGCTAGGCGGCTCGCCTAAAGCTCAACGGCAATAGTGCATTTTATAACCGACTAGGCCATTCCCTGAACGTAATCTACCACTTATTGTAGCAAATAGTCAATTTGTGGATGATAGCGCCGTTAGCCCTTAAGCCACTACACAGCAATCTCTTTTAGTGTTAGATTTTACATGATTAATAGGGCTAGTTGTGGTATAAATGCACTTCGAGATCTTGAGCAGTTCGCAGTGGATTCGTATAGATATTTTGGTCAAAGATAGAGAGGAACCTATGAAAGGCATTATTTTAGCGGGTGGTAGCGGTACACGGCTATATCCTTTAACCATATCCATTAGTAAACAGTTATTACCTATTTATGATAAACCTATGGTGTATTATCCTTTGACCACTTTAATATTAGCGGGGATCCGCGATATTTTAATTATATCAACTCCTAGAGATTTGCCACAGTATCACGCATTATTAGGAGATGGGGAACAATGGGGCATAAAATTTACTTATCAGGAGCAAGCTACTCCTGGTGGATTGGCTGAAGCCTTTATTTTAGGGGAAAAATTTATTGGCGAAGACAATGTTGTTTTAATTTTAGGGGATAATATTTTTCATGGTGCGCATTTAAGTACAGCGTTACAAAATGCGCGGAAAAGTATTATAGGCGCAAAAGTTTTCGCTTATTATGTTACTGACCCACAGCGCTATGGTGTGGTTGAATTTGATTCTCAAGGTAAAGCCATATCGATTGTGGAGAAACCAGCGCAACCTAAATCTAATTATGCCGTGACTGGACTTTATTTTTATGATAATAAGGTTGTAAACTATGCGCATCGCCTTAAACCTTCAACACGCGGTGAATTGGAAATCACGGATATCAACGCGTTATATTTAGCTGCAGGAAATTTAGAAGTAGAAATTCTAAGCAGGGGAACAGCTTGGTTGGATACCGGCACACATACTTCTTTACTTCAAGCCGCTCATTTTATTGAAACGATAGAGTCACGCCAAGGTTTAAAAGTAGGTTGCCCAGAAGAAGTAGCTTGGTCGCAAGGGTACATTGATGATGCCCAATTAAGAGTATTGGCGAAAAAATTGGGAAACTCTGAGTATGGAAAATATTTATTTTCTTTACTGGATCATCGGCATTAAATAAAGCCGGGGCTCGGAAGTGAAGGTGATTTCTCCTTTGAGGATTATTTATTGTGATTATTTCTGTGCATATTCCTAAAACAGCAGGTTCCACTTTTTCCAAGTTGCTCTGCTTTGGACTAATGCATTTTTAAAGGAAGGCTTTTTTGGAAAAGCCTAGTGCTTGACTTTGTTCATTAATAGTTTGGGTACGTGAACAATACAATGTGGAAATTTTCGACAATATAGTCTTCAAAAAATGAATGGTTCTAGTTAATTGCCATCCTGATCGGATAAGGAAAGTAATCGGCACTGTCATTAGGTGCAACCCAAATAGGGATAGGAGATCTTTAGAAAAAACCTTGCTAGATACATTACAGTGTAATGTTACTTTCTGTTGCGTTGATGGATGATAGTGTTCGATACAGTTGCAGGTATTCTCTGTTGAAGCATCGTCGTAAACAAATACTTGCCAATCCTTGAGCTGTTACTTGCTAAAAGATAATAATTGCTCTTCTAAGAATACGTTGCCATTATAGGTACATAATAAAATAGCAACAGTTGCATGCATGGATCATCATGTTTTACATAGATAAGAGGATATTTTTCTTAAAGGTGCCGTTAAACGCCAAGAAAATGAAGATAATAGAGAATTTATCATCTGTTCTTGCTCTGAGACCTTGCGTTGAAGAGTGAAATTTTGTTCAGTCAACAGTGTTAGCCTTTCTAAAAAGTCGCCTGCAAAACTATTGTAATGCAAAAAGATATCGGCCCACTGAGTTCTAAACTCATCAGACTCGAAGGCTAATTTATCTAGAGCAACTAAGTTTAACAAATTATATAATTTAATACATATAAGTGGTACTTCAGGATGAGTTTTAAATTCTTCATAAGAGTATTTATTGCGAAATAAAGTTTGGTCTAAAAAACTATCTTTATACTCTGCAATAGTGGCTTCTTCAAGTGGTTTAGAAACGTTTAATTTGGCATGCATGCGTTCGAGTTGTTTGTTAGGGTTTAATAGCATTTCTTCATAACTAACAATGAGGGTACTTTTCCCTAATGTATTTTCAATCGCTGGAAGGAGATGCATAAGCCATAGCAGAAATCCTTTATTGGGCTTAATTTGATCGTATTTTTCAAAGGAGGCTACGGAAGACAAGGGATTGCGTAACGCAATAATATAACTGTCTTTAAGCGCCATCTTTTTAAATAATGGCTGCCAAAAAGGCAATAATCTAGAAGTCCTTGGATCTTTAAAGCCACACCACTGAGTATGCTTAAATTTTTTTGTTAAGATACTTTGTGCATTATCTTCGAGATCAGTAAAAGTTAAGGAAGGTAAAGAAAAGTCAAAGGGAGTTAAACTATGCCAAGCGTACCCTAAACGGGCGAGGATTTTTTCATTTATCTCATAGACAATCTGGTGATCTTCAAAAAAGCCTTTGGGATTCACGGAATCTGCAGGGCTTAGATTATCACCTAAAAAGCACCCTAAAGTTTGTAAAGCCTTGGTAATAATACTGGTGCCACTCCGGCCTGATCCTAAAACAACAGTGATTTCTTTTGTGGGTGGGACAGCCATAAATATCCTAAATAAGGTTAAGTGCCAGCGTTTAATTTGGAGATATTATACCATAATGTATGCTATAAGGGTAGTTATTTGCTGTTATGGTGGTGACTCAGTCTGTGTTCTGGTCTAGATAAAAGGGCAAGTTGAAAATAAAATATACATATGTTATACTCCGCGCTCAAACTATCTGAGGACACTCCTATGAAAAAATGGCTTTTAACCTCCCGTCAATTGTGCGACTTAGAGCTTTTACTAAATGGTGGTTTTGCCCCTTTAACTGGTTTTCTAGCTCAAGCCGATTATAACAATATTATAAAAAACAACCGATTAGCGGATGGCAGCCTTTGGCCTATGCCTATTACTTTGGATGTAGATGCTGCTTTCGCAGAGTCCTTATCTGCAGGCGAAACCATAGGGTTGCATGGCGAGGACAACACCTTATTGGCTCATCTAACAGTGGCAGAGGTATGGTGTCCAGATAAAAATGCTGAAGCACAGGCTGTTTTTGGCAGTGACGATATTGCCCATCCCGGTATTCATTATTTATTGAAACAAGCAAAACCATATTATGTAGGCGGCACAGTAACACAAGTTGCTTTACCGAAGCATTATGATTTTACTGCTTTACGCCACACACCGCAGCAATTAAAACAAGGGTTTGCCCAAAATGGTTGGCGTAATATCATTGCTTTTCAAACACGGAATCCCTTGCACAGAGCGCATGTGGAAATGACCTTGCGCGCATTGCACGAGGTTGAAGACAGCTATTTATTATTACATCCGGTAGTGGGCATGACTAAACCAGGCGATATAGATCATTATACGCGTGTGCGTTGTTATCAAAGTGTATTACCTTATTATCCACAAGGACGTGCGGCGTTAAGCCTATTACCATTAGCAATGCGTATGGCTGGACCTAAAGAAGCTTTATGGCATGCTTTAATTCGAAAAAATTACGGAGCTACGCATTTTATAGTAGGCCGTGATCATGCCGGTCCGGGCCAAAATAGTTTAGGAAAACCTTTCTACGATGTGTATGCCGCACAAACTTTGGTTAAAAACCATGAGAAAGAAATAGGCTTACAAGTGCTTACTTTCTCTGAAATGGTTTATGCTAAAGAAAAACAAATTTATGTTTTAGCTACTGAATTAAGGGCCGATGAAACTGCACTGACCATTTCCGGAACACAATTACGAAACGCTTTAAATAATCATACCGCTATTCCTTCCTGGTTTTCTTATCCAGAAGTGGAACGTGAACTACGTCGTAGTTATAAACCTAAAAACAAACAAGGACTAACGCTCTTTTTTACAGGTTTATCCGGCGCAGGTAAAAGCACCATTGCTAATGCACTGCATGCTAAACTTATGGAAATGGGCGAGCATAGCATCGTACTGTTAGATGGCGATATTGTGCGACGTGAGCTGGCGAGCGAGCTGGGTTTTAGTGAAGAAGATCGCAATACCAATATTCGGCGGGTAGGGTATGTGGCTTCATTAATTACCGAATTAGGCGGTATTGCGTTGTGTGCGGCTATTGCGCCTTATGAAAAAATACGCAAAGAGATCCGCGATAAAATTAGCTGCAAGGGTGGCTACTTTGAAATTTATGTCTCCACTCCTTTGGCGGTGTGTGAAGAACGCGATCCTAAGGGATTGTATGTCAGTGCCCGTGCTGGCAAGATAGCGCAATTTACTGGCATTAGCGCACCGTATGAAGAGCCACAAGAGGCAGATATCGTTATAGATACCACCAAAATGTCGGTGGATACCGCTGTGTCTGTTATTCTACAGCAGTTAAGAGTCGCAGGTTATTTGATAGTAGCCCAAGCTACCGCTACCGTGCTAGAAGCTGAAACAGTATAACCAAGGAGCTAGAAACATGACTATAGAATCTCATTTACGCAGTTTAGTTAAAGCCGTAAGCTGGCGTATATTTGGAACCCTGACCACGATGGTCATTAGCTATATTTTCACGGGAAAAATGAGTACGGCTTTGTTTATAGGGCTTTCTGAATTTATATTAAAAATAGGTATATTTTATGTGCATGAAAGGGTGTGGCATATTATTCCACTAGGAGTAAAGAGGCCAATCCGTCTACAAGAAGAATGATAACCCACTTCTACGCCGAGCATTTTTATGAAATAAAATTGCACAGAATAATAAGTGTATAAGGACAAAATTTGAACAGACTCCCCGCCCATATCTTCCGCAGCTACGATATTCGTGGTTTAGCGGATACCGAGCTCACTGCAGATGCAGTTTATCGTATAGCCACGGCTTTTGCGGCTATGATGCGGGTCTGTGGTGAAACCTGTGTCATTACGGCTTGTGATGCGCGCTTGAGTGCGGATAGCCTTTATCCGGCTTTGAAACGGAGCCTATTGGCTAGTGGTATAGACGTGATCGACAGTGGGCAAGTGCCCACGCCCGTTTTGTATTTTGCTACCGCCACCAGTGCTTGCCCTAATGGAATTATGTTGACGGCAAGCCATAATCCTAAAGAATATAATGGGTTAAAGATATTATTGCAAGGAAAAAATTTAACTTCAGAGCAAATTCAAGATTTATTTAAAGCTACAAACGAAATATATGCCGATTCAATTACCCGTGGTCAATTAACGGCAAACAATTTTTTACCTAGCTATATCGACACTATTGCCAATCAACTTACTTTAGGTAAACGGCTTAAGGTTGTGATTGATTGTGCTAATGCTATTCCGGCTGTAGTAGCGCCTACTTTATTTCGTCGCTTGGGTTGTGAAGTAATTGAATTACACTCGGAATTGGATGGTTCTTTTCCGAACCATGAGCCCGATCCTACACAGCCCAATAATTTAGGGGATTTAATCGCGGCAGTCAAAACACATAAAGCAGATATAGGTTTGGGTTTTGATGGTGATGGCGATCGCTTAGGTGTAGTCACGAATGAGGGTGAGGTTATTTACGCCGATCGCGTGTTGATGCTATTGGCACAAGATCTACTATCGCGCCATCCCGGTGCAACCATTGTTTATGATGTGAAATGTTCGCATTTATTAAAAGAAGTGATTCTTGCTGCTGGCGGTAAGCCACTCATGGGCAAAACGGGCCATTCTTTAATTAAAGCCTTAATGCGCACAGAGAACGCTTTATTAGCAGGTGAGATGAGTGGCCATATATTTTTTAAAGAAAATTGGTATGGTTTCGACGATGGCTTATATGCCGCCGCGCGGTTATTAAATTTATTATCGCATGCACCTGCTGTAGGGGCAGTATTCGCGGCTTTGCCGCGTTGTTATTCCACTCCAGAACTGGCAGTATCCATGGCAGAAGACGGTAAAGCGTCATTCATGCAAGCGTTAATTGAACGTTTAAAGGATGACCCTCAAGGAGAAGTGTCTTTATTAGATGGGATACGCATCGATTTTGACGATGCCTGGGGTTTAGTGCGTCCTTCCAATACTACTCCTAACTTAGTGCTGCGCTTTGAAGGCGTTAGCGAGGAAAGTTTATTGCGTATTCAAACCCTATTTAAAGCGCATTTATTGGCCCTTGCACCGGAAATAGAGCTACCGTTTTAAACTCTCTACCTTCGCATGCACTTTTATGATACAATGTTACTCTGCAAAGAGCGAGAAAGTATTATGATAAACCAGCCCTTTCCTACCACTACTTTTCGTTTTATTTTTCATTTTGTGAAAGCACAAAAAGTGAAATTCATTTATTTTGCTTTAACTGGCGCTGCATGGGCGGTCAATGACTCTGTTTTTCCTTATTTTTTAAAAGACATCGTCAATACCTTAAGCGGTTATCACGGTGCGCCCGGTCATATTTTTTCTGCGGTCAAAGACACCTTGATATTATTGGTAGCATTTTGGTTAGTAATGGAAGTATTACAACGGGCGCAAGGTTTATTGCAAATTTACACCTATCCTCGTTTTCGTGCAGAAATACGCGCTACGGTATTTGAACATGTTAAAACTTTGTCACAAGAGTATTTTGCTAATAATTTTGCGGGCAATATCGCTAAAAAGTTATCAGACTTACCCACCAGTTGCCAAACCATTACCGAAATGGTGTGTTTTCAATTTATCACCGTAGGTGTAGGAATGATTATGGTAGTAGGGATGATGTGGCAAATCAAGCCTATATTCGCTTTCATTGTATTCGCTTGGTTGATGTGTCACATAGGCATTACCGTATTATTTTTAAAACGCAGCAATCGCTTATGGGCTGTGCACGCCGATTCGGTATCTATGTTGAATGGTAAAATAGTCGATGTATTAACGAATATGAGCACAGTACGTCTCTTTGCGCGTCAACGTTATGAAACGCACTATATACAATCCGCACAAATGGATGAAATGAAGAAATCGCGTCAAGCGATGCTGTTAATAGAATTAACGCGGGTTGGTTTAGGCATCAGTGGTTTATTATTAATATTTGGTATGGTATTTACTTTATTATATGGTTATGGCCATGGTTGGGTGAGTATAGGTGATTTTACTCAAGTGGGTATGCAGACCTTTTGGCTACTGGGGTGGATTTGGTTTGTGAGTTATCAACTGATGCAGTTCGCGCGTGAAAGCGGCACTATACGCAACGCTTTAAACTTAGTCACCGCAGTGGCAGACATTACAGATAAAGCGAATGCCCAGCCATTGATAGTGAAGCAAGGAAACATAGATTTTAACCACGTTTATTTTAGCTATCAAAAAAACAAACCCGTGTTTAATGATTTTAGCGTGCATATTAGAGCAGGTGAAAAAGTAGGCTTGGTGGGTTTTTCCGGTTCGGGAAAATCGACTTTTGTGAATCTGATCTTACGCTATTATGAGTTACAGCAAGGCAATATCTGTATTGATAAGCTAGACATCGCGGGGGTGACTCAAGATTCGCTTCGGCAAAATATTGCCATGATCCCACAAGATCCGAGTTTGTTTCACCGCACTTTAATGGAAAATATACGGTATGGTCGTTTAGAGGCGAGTGATGAAGAAGTGATTGCTGCCGCCAAAATGGCGCACTGCGATGAATTTATTTTGCATTTAGATGAAGGGTATCAGGCTCTGGTGGGCGAGCGCGGAGTTAAACTGTCTGGCGGGCAACGCCAACGCATTGCGATTGCCCGAGCCATTTTAAAAGATGCGCCTATTTTAATTTTAGACGAAGCCACTTCTGCCTTGGATTCTGTTACAGAAAAACTGATTCAAGACAGTCTAAAACAATTAATGCAGCATAAAACCACTCTGGCGATAGCGCATCGCTTATCCACTTTAAACGGCATGGATCGAATCTTAGTGTTTCATCATGGCCGTATTATTGAAGAAGGCACTCAAGCTGAGTTGCTGCAAAAGAAAGGACATTTTGCCCACCTGTGGCAAATGCAAAGCAATGGTTTTTTGCCGGAAGATAGTGAATAGAAAAGTCCTTATTTCGAGCGACGATGGTCAGCATCATACAACGAAGATGCATTCGTTGCTTGTAGAGGCGCCTTCCGAGGCGCCCAGAATCCACGTGCAGAATTATAATTTCGCGTATACGGATTGCAATCCGCTTCATTTCAGGGTGATTCACGAGACGCCTCTACAGCGATCGGTGCCAATGAATTGAATATTGACGCACATGCTGTAAGTATCCCTATTTTTCTCGCTATTATTTTAAAAACTGCTTCAGCCACCTCTTAGCATTCGGTCCTACACGTGATTCATTTTCACTGGTGCCAGCAGCGAAAGCCGCCTGTTTTAACTCTTCCGAATCGCCAAACATTTCAGTCATTAGATCATTCCAGCTTTGCACCAATGCAGACGTAGCACCCAGCTCTATTTGAGCGAGTAGAGCATAAATACGTTCACGGTAATAGTTGTCAATCGCCTTATCCAGCCA
>JAJNBM010000072.1 GCA_021156165.1 Gammaproteobacteria bacterium
AGACACTGTTTCCGGCTTTGCCGCAGAAGGTATGCGCGCAACCAATTTATTCCACAAACGCTCGAACCAGTTGGGTTGCTTTCGTCCCTGTGGTTTAGGGCTTTCCGGTAAGCTGTGCACAATCAATGGGGTTTCAACTTCAGCACCACGCTGCATGCTGATATCTTTTAACGCTTGTAATTCCCCACCTAATTCATATTGATGCATGTAACTGCTTTTAACTTCCTCTCCTCCCCTGGCAGAAGATTTATATCCTTTCTCAATACGATAATGGGGTGTTTCTAAATAGCGATGTGGAATGACGATGATACGCACTTGTTGTTTGGCCTCTAAATCGGCAATCATCGCCCGTTTTTCATTCATCAATAACGTCGCGACATCCACAGGCACATAAGCAATAATTTCGCGCACCGCGCCATTTAAGGATTCTTGACGCATTTGACGGATAATAGATAAGGCTAAGGATTCGACTTGTCGAATCGTACCCTGTCCATTGCAGCGTGGGCACAGCCCTTGATTGGCTTCGGCTAAGGAAGGGCGCAAGCGTTGTCTAGAGATTTCCATCAAGCCAAACTTAGAAATACGACCGAATTGCACCCGCGCACGATCGCTCTTGATGGCGTTTTGGAAAACATTGACTACGTCTTTTTGATTTTCTGACGATACCATATCGATGAAATCTACCACCACCAAACCGCCCAAATCGCGCAAACGCAATTGACGTGCAATTTCAACCGCAGCTTCACGGTTAGTATTTAAGGCTGTTTGCTCTATATGCCCACCTTTAGTATCTTTAGCGGAGTTCACATCGATACTCACCAAAGCTTCTGTAGGTTGTATGACTATCGATCCTCCCGATGGCAAACGCACAGAGGACTGAAACGCGGTCTCTACTTGCTCTTCCACTTTATAGTGATCAAATAAAGGCAGTGCATTTTCATATAGTTTAAGTTTGTTAACTAATTCTGGCCTAATTTTTTCCAGATGCTCTTTGGCACGCTGATAGAGTTCCGGCACATCCAAGATGATTTCATCGGTATCCACTTGTAGGAAATCGCGTAAAGCGCGCACCACAAAATCGCTTTCTTGATGAATTAATGCCGGGGCAGGCTCTTGTTTACTGACATCTTGAATCAACTGCCATAAGCGCAATAAAATGTCTAAGTCCCAAGCCAATTCTTCGTAGCTTTTTCCCACACCCGCCGTACGAATAATAATCCCCATTCCTTCTGGCAATGGCAGCTGGCTTAAGATTTCTTTTAAGCTATCACGTTCCTCACCATCAATTTGCCGTGAAATACCACCGGAACGCGAGCTATTGACCATTAATACCAAATAAGAACCGGCGATCTTAACTAAGGTGGTTAAAGCCGCACCTTTATTGCCTCGTTCCACTTTCTCAACTTGAACAATTAATTCCTGCCCTTCTTTGATCACATCGCCTATATTCACCTGACGTGGATTATCTACGGGTTTACTAAAATAAAGTTCACTGATTTCTTTGAGGGGTAAAAAGCCTTGTCGCTCCGCGCCAAATTCAACAAAGGCTGCTTGCAAGCTAGGTTCAACTCGTGTGACTACACCCTTATAGATATTGCCTTTTTTTTGTTGCCCTAGTTGTTCAATATAGATATTTTCTAAACGATAACCATCGACTATAGCCAAACGCAATTCTTCACTGTGCGTACCATTGATCAATAAGCGACTGATGGGCTTATTTTCAGTTATAACTTTTTCATTCATTGCTCTCTCCAATACTTACGACCCGCCCCAAAAATAAAAGAGCGGTGTATAGTACAGAGGGAATATCTTCATGGATGGGCATTCGGCGCAATAATCATTTACGTCTAGCACGGTATTCTCTATAATAATACACGCTTACCTCTTACCCCACATACTCTTCGCATTTGACTCTTAGGCTTTGTTGCCTTCGTCCATCTCACACCAGTCATGTAGAGTACTACACTCCTGGTGTTCGAGAACTCGGCGCCTCGCCTAAGAATCAACTGCTGTGAGTATACTCTTCACATTTGACTTTATAGGCTTTGTTGCCTTCGCCTAAAAACAAATGCTGTGAGTATAGCTGGCGGATCACAACGTGTTATTTAATTCTTAACCAGTCGTACCTCATATTTGACTCGGGTATGCGGCTGGTCACTACTAGCCTTCATTCTGCTTTTAGGCTCTCTATAAAGCAACATAAGCAGTTACTAAATGGCTACAAATCTGTTAGCATCTCATCTCACAGTGCTTCAGCAGTTAAATGCTCTATTATTGCACTACTTTTTGACGAAACTCGCCCGGATATTATCGGTACAGGCGACGCAGAAGAGTATAACAAAAAAAACCTTTTATTTCAATGAGAGCATCTTACTTATGAGCGTAGAACTTTATCAAAAAGCCTCCATCATCCGGGTGACGGCGCAGAGCGAAGGGCAGCGAATCGACAATTTCTTGTTTAAGACGTTGAAAAACATCCCTAAAAGCCGTATTTACCGCATGTTGCGCACGGGGGAAGTGCGCATTAATAAAAAGCGTGCCAAGGCCAGCGATAAACTCATGCTAGACGATCAAGTGCGCCTCCCACCATTGTATCAAAATAGCACAGAAAAAGTGATGTTGCCGCAAAACCTAAAGGAGCGCATCCTCGAAGCCATTTTGTATGAAGATGATGATTTGATTATCTTGAACAAACCACCAGGATTACCTGTACACGGCGGCACAGAAAACAGCTTTGGTATTATCGACATCTTCCGCCAAACCTTTCCGGATGCTCCTTTTTTAGAATTAGTACATCGTTTAGATAAATATACCTCGGGTTGCTTGATGATTGCTAAAAAAAGAGACACTTTAAAGGCCTTACATGTATTATTACAAGAAGGCGCCTGCCAAAAGACCTATTTAGCCTTAGTACACGGGCGCTGGCCAAAAAACGAACATACTATTGATGCCCCCTTGCACAAACGCACGTTGGCTTCGGGTGAACGTAAAGTGCAGGTGCATCCAGAGGGGAAGGAAGCTTTAACGCGGGTGAACATCGAAAAATGTTATGCCCATCATTCTTTATTGCGTTTAACCCCTAAAACAGGACGCACCCACCAGTTGCGGGTGCATTTAAGTTACAAGGGCCATCCTATAGTGGGTGATGCTAAATACGGCCAACGCCAGTTAGACCAAAACTTAGCTATCACCGAAAAAAGCCGTTTATTCTTACATGCGTTGCGCTTAACCTTTATCCATCCTAAAACTCAGCTTAAGCTTAGCGTAGAAGCGCCACTGTATGAGGATTTGGTGAAGGTTTTAGAGGGGGTGTGATTGCTATACCGCAATCCACTCCTCACCCAGAATTAATCTCTTAAAGTTGGACGATAAGCTGCTTACAGCGCAGCGCGTCAGCAATGACAACGTTCCGTGCAACTTTATAGGTAGCCAATCTTGACTTCACTCTATTCACGGTGATAACTCAGCTTGTAGCCGCCCAGAGCCCGTACGCAAGGTTAGAAACCATTATAATAGCTGAAAATTTATTTTTTAAGTCTATTTCACAATAAATTTATCTACAAATTCTTTGGGCGGATTTGCAATGTTCCCTAATTTAAAATTAAAAAAAGCATGCGTTGTTTCACCTATTGCAGCGACAATTCCCGAATCACGTTTTATTACTCTGTAATAAAAATCTACCGTTTTCTTTTGTAAATTCCCGCAAGAGCATTCAACGATAAGAACATCTCCATAGAAAGACTGCACCTTATACCGCATAGAGGCTTTAGTAATAACATAGCCAATGTTATCGCCTAAATTCAATTCCGACAATCCATGCAACTTTAACCAGCGCATTCTTGCTTCATGCACTATAGCCAAATAGGCATCGACCCCTACATGGCCAGCGTAATTTACCTGGTCAATTGTTACCGCTATTTCTGTAGAAAACATTTTATTCTCCCTTAAAGGTAAGCTATACTAGCTTTTTTAGCCATTACGAGCAACTATGAACTTATTCCTCAATGATCAACTATTAGCGCCAACCGCGGCTTCACCGCTGTGTTTTGACCGCGGCTTATTATTAGGCGATGGCTTGTTTGAAACCATCCGCGCTGAAAATAATACCTTACTCTTCTTTGAGGCTCATTATGAGCGTTTAAAGCAAGGGGCTTTAGCCTTAGCTATTGATTTTACCCTTTCAGCCTTAGAATTAAAAAATCGTTGCCATCAATTGTTAGCCGCCAACCATCTAGAAACGACTATAGCCAGTGTACGCACCACCCTAACCCGAGGCTGCGCCGAGCGCGGCATCGATATTCCTAAACAACAAAATCCTACGCTGTTAATTCAGGCTGCAGCTTATACAAACGCAAGTGCTAAACCAAAATCTGTTTATATAACCGATATTATTCGTAATGAATACTCCCCTATTATTCGCCTTAAGACGACTAATTATCTAGAATTGATTTTAGCTAAAAAACAAGCAGTAGATCGCGGTTATGACGATGGCTTAATGCTCAATACCCAAGGGGCGATAACGGAATTAAGCACGGCCAATATTTTTGTGGTTATAGAGGGTGCCATCATCACACCACCCCTAAAAGATGGCGTTTTGCCTGGTATTATGCGGCAAGAAATCATTACGGCTAGCCGGCAAGTAGATATAGACATTCTAGAAAAAACTTTATACCCTGAGGATCTACTCACAGCATCAGAATGTTTTAGCAGCAACAGCTTAATTGAGATACAACCGATTCTTTCTATAAATGAACATCGTTTTGCTACGGGAACAGAAGCGATCGTCACACAGCGAGTAATAGATGCTTATATTGAACGTAAAGAAAGTCATTTTTCTTAACGAATTGCCTCCTTCGAACTAGGTTTCGA
>JAJNBM010000030.1 GCA_021156165.1 Gammaproteobacteria bacterium
TTTATAAAGCAAAACCAGCTTTCCTTGACCATTTTTGCCCGGTTTAAGGCGGGCTTTGGTGGCCAAAAGAGCAGAAAAATAGGATTGTAGGGCTTGTAATTCAGGGGCCAGTGGGGCAGATTCTACAGTGACAGCAGGCGCTTTAATTTGTGCAACTAAAGCTTCGGTTTGGCGCACGGTTAAGTTCTGAGTCATGACCTTCTCAGCCGCTTGCAATTGCTGCCGCCCATTCAATGCCAGCAATACTTTGGCATGCCCTAGTTCTAATTTTTTCTCTGCCACCCATTGTTTTACTTGGGGTTCTAGGTTCAACAGGCGCAACAGATTACTAATTTGTGCGCGTGATTTTCCCAGCAAATGTGCGGCATCATCGTGGGTGAGTTGGCAATCGTCGATGAGGCGCTCAATGGCCAAGGCTTCATCTAAGGGGGATAAATTTTCGCGCTGCATGTTTTCTATTAAGGCTAGAGCCATAGTACTTTGATCATCAATGGTTTTGATTACTACGGGCACCTGGCTTAACCCCGCTAATTGTGCGGCCAGAAACCGACGTTCCCCGGCGATGATTTCATAACGATGTTCCGCTATAGGGCGTACTAAAATGGGTTGTAATATGCCATGTGTTCTGATCGACGCCGCTAATTCTTCGATGCTTTCATCATTTATCTCGCGTCTTGGTTGAAATTGTCCTTTTTCTATGGCAGTGATGGCTAACTCTTGTAAATGAGTTTCTACTGTAGAAATAGCAGATTCTGTTTTTTCTACTTTTTCTACTGTTAATGCGCTGCTGAGTAAATCGCCTAAACTGCGGCCTAAACGGGATCGTGCCATGGTTCACCTCTTATGCGGTTGTGGTTTCTGGTTTAACTTCTGTTGCGCGACGCAATTTAATGCGCGCTAAAATTTCATCTGCTAATTCCAAATAGGCTTTAGCGCCTGGGGACTTAGCATCATAGTACAGTGCGGGTAAACCAAAGCTAGGCGCTTCGGCGAGGCGCACATTACGCGGAATCGTGGTTTTAAGTACTTGTGTTGCAAAATGGGTTAATAATTCTTTGGTGACATCTGCGCTTAAACGGCTGCGTGGATCAACCATGGTGCGTAAGATCCCTTCAACATAGAGATCTTTATTGACTAATTCTTTTAATTCATTAATGGTGCTGATAAGTCCTGATAAGCCTTCCAGCGGATAATATTCACATTGCAGCGGAATCAATACACTGTGTGCGGCCACTAAGGCATTGACGGTTAAAGTATTTAAAGTAGGGGGGCAATCGATAATAATGTATTCATAACTATTGCCTATGTCTTTCAAGGCCTTTTGCAGATAATATTCGCGCCCTTCTAATTTTAATAAGGCCGTTTCAGCGGCGGTGAGTTCTTCATTGGCGGGCAATAAATCGTAGCCTGTACGTTCTTGGTAGCTGACCACATCTAAAATATTTTTACCTTGCATTAAAACGTCGTAAACGGAGCTTTCTAAAGAGTTTTTATCGCAACCGCTACCGGTGCTGGCGTTGCCTTGGGGATCGAGATCGATCAACAACACGCATTTGCGCTTGACCGCCAATGAGGCAGCTAAATTGACGCTAGTGGTTGTTTTTCCCACACCGCCTTTTTGATTGGCTACCGCGATAATGTGTGGCACAGCATTCCCCTATAGATTAACATAATTATATTATTCATTTAAAACAAGCGCTTATCGTTAACCCTTTAGGGTAGCGCGTCTGTTGAACAATTTAGCATATTTAGTCGCGATACAAAAGGGTGTAAAATCTATATCTATTGCTTTGGAGTCTAAGACATGCCCACCATAACCTTATACCATGTAGATGCTTTTACCACAGCGCTTTTTTCCGGCAATCCCGCTGCGGTTTGCCCTTTGGAAGCATGGCTGACGGATGACACCCTCCTGAAAATGGCTCAAGAAAATAATTTATCGGAAACGGCGTTCATGGTGGCAACGCCAGAAGGCTATCATTTGCGTTGGTTTTCGCCTCATGGGGAAATGACATTGTGTGGTCATGCCACTTTAGCCAGCGCATTTGTAGTATTTCAATTCCTAAGACCCCATTTAACTGAAATTCAATTTCAATCCTTAAGTGGTATATTAACGGTGACGCGGCAAAATGAATTGCTGACCCTGGACTTTCCGAAAGTAGAATATACCGCTTGTCCTATGCCAGATTATATAATCGCTGGATTGAATGTTAAACCGCTTGAATTCTATCGCTCGCCAAGATATTTAGCTGTGCTGGAAAATGAAGCGCAAATTAGAAATCTATCTTTAAACGTAGGCGCATTTGCGGCAATGGATTTGGCCGGGATAGTTGTTACCGCAAGAAGTGATAACGATAAATATGATTTTGTATCGCGCTATTTTACGCCTAAGATTCCGCGCATTGAAGATGCAGTCACTGGCGCAACGCATTGTGCCTTAGCGCCTTACTGGGGCCTACGGCTCAATAAAACTAAATTATTGGCGAAACAATTGTCTGCCCGTGGCGGTGAGATGGTGTGTGAGTTACGGGATGATAGAGTATTTTTATCGGGTCATGCGGTGTTGTATATGAAGGGAGAGGTTTTGCTCAATAAGTGATATCACTTCTGAAGATATGAATCCAGTACGGGCAATAAAAGATGAACTTAAAAAATAGCTAATAAGTCACCGTATTATCACTACATGCCTTTCGCTCTGCAAGAAAGGCACGGTTAAGGCTTTCACCTCTACGGAATGGTTTTTTTCTATTGCGGCAATTTCTTGCTGGGGCCAGATGCCTTTCATCGCTAAATAGCATCCTTGTGGGGCGTGTAGATGCGCCGTGCAGCGGATCATATCGGGTAGGGAAGCGAAAGCGCGGCTGACGATGATATCGTATAAGATGGCGGGCTTGTGATCTTCTACACGCTGATGGCACACGGCTACATTGTCCAGCGGTATTTCCCGCAATACGCGGCGGATGAATTGTGTTTTTTTAATTTGACTATCGAGTAATACAAATTCAATTGCGGGCAACGCTAAGGCCAACATAAAACCGGGTAACCCCGGCCCGGTACCTACGTCTATACACCGCGTGCCGTGCATGAAAGGGTATAAACTTAAGCTATCCAAAACGTGTTTAATGACCATCTCGCGCTTGTCTCTAATAGCAGTTAAGTTATAGGTTTGATTCCAATGCGCTAAATACTCTACATACAATAACATTTTGTCTAAAGTGGTTTGCGGTAGAGGAAGATTAAGTTGTGCTATGCCTTCTCTTAACAAGTCTGATAAATCAGCCAACGACGGTCTCCCGTATTTCATTTAACAATTGTTTTTTACGCAAACAAATTTGCAAAATAGAAATCGCTGCTGGTGTAACACCAGGAATGCGGCTGGCTTGATCTAAATTCTCTGGCTGTTGCGCCGATAGTTTTTCTTGTATTTCCTTGGATAAGCCAGAAATAGCGGCATAATTTAAATTGGCCGGTATTTTCATTTTATTATGACGTTTCAATCTTTCTATTTCATCGCTTTGTCTAGCAATATAGCCTTCGTATTTCGCCTGAATTTCGATTTGCTCGATGATCGCTTCGTCACGCAACTCTAAAGCTAAAATATCATTTAAAGCATTCATGCTGACTTCAGGGCGTTTCAGTAATTGCATCACCGACGCTTCGCGCGTCAGCTCTATATTTAAATTCTCCTGTAAACGGGAGGCTTCTACAGTTTGAGGCTGAATATATCGTTTGTTTAAGTGGTGTTGGGTATGGGTAATCGCTTCTTGTTTAGCACAAAAAGCTTGCCAACGTGCATCATTCACTAAGCCTAGCGCACGGCCTTGTTCGGTTAAGCGCAGATCCGCATTGTCTTCACGCAGCAATAAACGAAATTCAGCGCGACTGGTAAACATGCGATAGGGTTCTGTAGTGCCTAAGGTAATGAGATCGTCTATCAATACGCCTATATACGCTTCATCGCGGCGGGGTGTCCAGCACGGCAAGTCTTTTGCCTTGCGCGCCGCATTGAGGCCCGCAATCAGGCCTTGTGCCCCCGCTTCTTCATAGCCAGTGGTACCATTGATTTGTCCCGCTAAAAATAAACCTGCTAAAGTTTTGCTTTCTAATGAAGGCTGTAAATCACGCGGGTCTAGATAATCGTATTCTATGGCGTAACCCGGGCGCGTAATATGGGCATTTTCAAAACCGCGAATGGATTGTACCAAAGCAATTTGCGTTTCAAAAGATAAGCTAGTAGAAATGCCGTTAGGGTAAATTTCCATGCTATTTAAACCTTCGGGCTCTATAAATATTTGGTGTGAATTGCGATCGGCAAAACGCACGATTTTATCTTCTATCGAAGGACAATAGCGCGGCCCTATCCCTTCAATTAATCCGGTGTATAAAGGAGACTGTTCTAAGCCTTGGCGGATGATGTCATGAGTTTTTTCATTGGTATGTGTGATATGGCAAGAGACTTGTCGTGGATGCAATTCCCGATTGCCCATAAAAGAAAATACCGGAGCAGGGGTGTCACCGGGTTGTTCTAATAAACCGTTATAATCGATACTCCGTCTATCAATGCGCGGCGGTGTACCCGTTTTTAAACGGCCCATACGCAAAGACAATCCATGCAACCGTGCAGCTAAAGCATTGGCGGGTGGATCGCCGGCGCGACCGCCCTGATATTGGCTTAAACCAATATGGATTTTGCCCCCTAAAAATGTACCGGTGGTTAATACTACACATCGTCCTTGGAAGGGGATACCCATTTGTGTTTTAACTCCATGGACAACGTTATTCGTTACTAATAGATCGTCCACCGCTTGCTGAAATAAGGTAAGATTGGGCGTGTTTTCTAATAAATGGCGCATGTGATGCTTATAAAGCTCCCGATCCACCTGTGCGCGGGTAGCGCGCACCGCCGGACCTTTGCTGGCATTCAAGACGCGAAATTGGATACCGGCTTTGTCCGTAGCTAAGGCCATAGCGCCACCCAACGCGTCAATTTCTTTCATCAATTGGCTTTTGCCTATGCCTCCCATGGCGGGATTGCAGGACATTTGCCCCAAGGTTTCAATGTTATGCGTTAATAATAGGGTGTTAGCGCCTAGGCGCGCTGCTGCCAAGGCTGCTTCGCACCCGGCGTGGCCACCACCCACGACGATAACATCGAAAACTTCTTTTAAAATCATGGACTTATATAAAACCTTTATAGGAGTTGGCAATAATTAGGTCATATTATACCTGAGTTTTACCTATAGTCCAGAAATAGATTGATTTATATGCGCATTTATTGTACTATTAGGCAAATAATTTTAATTTATAGCGAGGTATTTTGATATGGATTGGTTTAATTGTTTTCAGCAAGATGATTGTATTTTAACATTGAAAGGTAAGACATATAATAAAAGCGATTGCTTGTTTCTGGCCATGGGATCTCAGAAGAGGGTATTTCAGCTTAAAGGAACTGGACAGTGTTTTTTTATTCCGAGCAAATATAGTGGTGAGGAAGATTGGAACGGGCTAATTAAAGCAGAAAAAGAGCGACTTGATTATATTATCAGCTTAGGACTAAAAGCGCAAAAATTTGAAATTACGGAACTCATCGTTGCCAATAAAACGGGAGACTCCTACAGCATGAATATTCTTTTAACTCAAGACTTTGAGACGCTTGTTAAAGAGGAATCTTTAATAATTTATAATCCCAAGCCAGGTTCTCATCCTTTTAATATAGTTCCAACGGTATGGGGTAAAGTACGCCCTTTTTATCCGTTAAAAGCGTGTTTAGAAGATCCTCATTTTGTCCGGAAAATGTTGTCGAAAATCATAAACGAGTTGGTAATTGCAGCTACATTTTCAATACCAATGCCAAGTTTAGGTTCTATGGTAGATGATGGGGTACATTATTGTTTTGAACTGTCTGAAATACGAAATGAACCACCCATTATTCGCTATATGTTCTGGGATATGGGCCGGTTTGATAGATATGCAGAGCCCTGTGTTCCTACGTTTGAAGCGTTAAAAAAATTAGTCCCTGAACTTGCTCGTGAAGTGGCTCTGGCAATTAATGCAGTAGCATCCGAAGAGATAAAGGAACGGATGAAACCTGGAGATTTTTTCCTTAGCTCGCAGCATCGCTTTACTCATGAGATACAAAAATTAATAGAATTAGCCTTAATGAGCGACGAATTCCTTGAAGGTGCCTTGGAAGTAGCAAGAAAAGGGATCAAAGGTGAGCTTGATTTAGTAATGCTATTATCTAACAGACCAGCTAATTTTAAGGGAAAGGATGTACAAGATGAGGTAGCCCTGCATCATGTGACTATCAATGATAACCTTGGCTTAGAGTTGCCGTCGTTTGATATGAATACACAAGCTGAGAATGGTACTACAGCATTGCATTGTGCGG
Organism: Gammaproteobacteria bacterium; assembly: GCA_021156165.1. Classification (GTDB taxonomy): domain Bacteria; phylum Pseudomonadota; class Gammaproteobacteria; order UBA1113; family UBA1113; genus VFKP01. The sequence continues at coordinate 6,392 of JAJNBM010000030.1, forward strand.
CTAGGGTTGGTGATGATGCTGAAATAGCAAAGCTGCTCCTTAATAGCGGCGCAGCTATGAATGCGCGAGATGAAGAGGGTAACACACCTTTACATTGTGCTATTAACTTTCGTAACCCAGACTTAAAGACAGTAGAAATTTTGATTGAAGGCGGCGCTAATCTCAATGCAAAAAATAACAAAGGCTGCACCGCGCTGCATCTTGCGGTGAGGAATAAAAATGTTAAAATGGTTAATTTGTTAGTGGAAAAATTAGCTGATATTAATGTGAAAGATAACAAAGGACGTACACCCCGCGATTTGGCCGTCCCAAACAAGGCAATAGATAAATTTTTGTCACGAAAAGGGGGCGTTCTTACTGGCAAAGCTGAAAAAGATCATACAGCGTTTTTCGGGAATGCAACCACCGCGGATCTCGAGATGTTACTGAGCCAGCTGAGTCCAGTTCAAATACAAGCGTTAGAAAACAGACTAAAACTCTAACCTAACGAAAGGTGGAAAGTAGCGCCTGCGAAGGGATCTAAATTAGTTTTTTGGCCATTGAAATGGCATGAACCGCTGCTGACGTTGACAATGGAAACCTTCAACGCGGCGCTGATCTTAGCCGTAAAAGAGCAAATCTCGGCATTATTTGAAAAAACGTGAAAACTCATAGCGATACCGCCTAAATCTTTGGCGCTGGCAAAAAACGGCAAATGTCCTGAGATATGGGTGTTATTCTTATTTTGGGTAATTTTTACAAAAGAGGGTAGTGATTGGCTGGGTACAATCTTAACCGCGGTGGATTGGCTACTGCTGGTTAAGAAAGTAACGCTCGGATCACTATTACTCGCTAAAGCTGTGGCACATAATGCTGTTAAAGCAATTAGACTGATTAAGCGCTTAGACATCGATAAGGCCCTCAAGCAGTGGGTTAAACCCAAAAGTGTACATATTTTAACCCATTTGGGGTGCGCATGCAAGCCTTTTTGGGTTATTTTGGCAAATAATTTTTTTTTATACATGGAACAAAGACTTGGCTCTGTTCAAAATGGTTAGAAAAGGGCTGGCTTGACTTTAGGCTGAGCCTACCTTAATGTTCCACCCTGAAGAATCATAGCCTTACAGGAGATGTAGAGTGTCTTTAGAACAATGGCTTAAAAAGTTACTGCCCAAGCAAGAGCAGTTTTATGCTATTTTGAGTGCACAGGTCCGTGTTTTGCAGCGCATGACGGACTATTTGCAAAAATTTTCGGAGCCTGGAGCGGCAAATAATGAAGAATTTTATATTCATTGCCATGAAATAGAACAACAAGGAGATGAGTTGGTTAAGGAAATGGCCAAGACTTTGGCCAAAACCTTTGTGACGCCATTAGATAGGGAAGATTTATATCATTTATCGGTGTTGATTGAAAATGTCATCGATGCATGTGATGAAGCGGCGCGGCAATTTAAATTATTACCGGCAAAAGAAACACACGATAATATTGCGGTATTTTTAAACGTATTAGGTGAAGCAGCGCAGTATCTGGTAAGCAGTATAGATGCGCTTGCCAGTAAGAAATTCGCTATTATTGTTGCCAACGATGATCAAGTGAAGCGTTTAGAAAAAACAGCGGACGGTTACTATCGTGAACAAATTACGGAATTATTCAACCATTGTAATGACATAAAATTGTTGTTTATTGAAAAGGAAATCATTGAAAAGCTAGAAGAGGCTAATGATCAAATGGCCCATCTAAGCACATTCCTAACCAACTTAGCAGTCAAACATGGTTAGCATTTTATTATGCGTTATTGCCGCGGCGCTTATTTTTGATTTCATCAATGGGTTTCATGATACGGCAAATGCTATCGCCACCGTAGTGTCTACACAGGTATTGCGTTTGCGCAGCGCCGTGATAATGGCCTCCTTTTTTAATTTTGTAGGTGCTTTATCGGGAACGGCAGTAGCAACCATGATTGCCACGGGACTTGCTGATCCCGCCGCTGTTACGCAGCTCGTCATTTTATGTGCGTTATTGGCGGCCTGTTTGTGGAATTTAATCACTTGGCGTTTGGGCTTACCCTCTAGTTCATCGCACGCTTTAATTGGCGCCTTAGCGGGTGCGGTGGTGGCGCATGCGGGTTGGGCCGCTTTTTATTGGCATACTTTATACGACAAAGTATTAATTCCATTAGTCCTATCACCCACCTTAGGGTTTGTTTTAGGTTTTTTGTTGATGGTAATTTTTTTGTGGTTATTTCTGCCTTTCAATGCGCGCGCTGGTACGACTCTCTCCAAACGGTTGCAATTATTGTCTTCGGCAGCGATGGCATTTTCGCATGGCTCTAACGATGCGCAAAAATCCATGGGCATTATCGCGTTGGCATTGGTGGTTTTTCATCAAAGCCATTTTTTACCTGCATGGCTTATTGCGCCTGCACATATCATTCCCAGAGCGGTTATCATTGCTTGTGCCACCGCTATGGCATTAGGTACTTTGGCGGGCGGTAAACGCATCATCAAAACCATGGGGCAACGCATTATTAAAATTATTCCATTGCAAGGTGTTGCAGCAGAAACCTCAGCTGCTATTACTATTTTTGGCGCCAGCTTACTGGGGATTCCGGTATCTACTACCCATTGTATTAATGCCAGTATTATGGGGGTGGGTGCGACTAAACGTTTATCGGCAGTGCGTTGGGGCGTAGCTGGAAATATTGTGGTTGCGTGGATCTTAACTCTACCCTGCAGCGGGGCTTTGGCATTTTTGTTGTATAAGTTGATCGGTCAATAATAGGGGTTGTAGCCATTACACCTCAGCATAGTAGCCCCTAATCCACCACTGCTTGCTGAAAACAACGCAAGGCTTCTTCTTTATTGCCTAATTGCAGGGACAATGCGCCTAATACCGCATAGGTTTTCGGTAGGGGCCGTACCTGTAGACTATGGGTTAAATAACTATTGGCTTGTGATAAAGCGCCATCGGCCATAGCCAATTGCCCTAAGCATAATAGAATATGCGGTTCTTGGCCATGTTGTTTTAATAAAGATAGGGCGAAATCGATTTGTTTATTAAGACGTTGGCTATGAATTTGGCCATACACTGTGATGAGTTCCGGCTCAAAGTGGGTTTTTAAAGCATCGCGCACGCATTCTTCAGCGAGATCGGGCATATGACTATCTAATAAGAAATGAGCATAAGGTAACGCCCATTCCTTGCGGCGTTGCAAGGGTTTGGGTAGTTTCTGCCAGTAGAGTTCGATTTTTTGCTGATCGCCTTGTTTTAATTGTAACAATAACAATTCCAAATACGCTTTTTCACTGAGCTGCTGCAGTTGCGCGTTATCCACGATTTTTTGTTTTTTCAATAAAGGCAATAGATCTAATAGATGAAGCCAATCAGCCAAGTGATAATAAACTTGTTTTAGCAGTTTTAACATATATTTATGTTGTGGCGCTTCTTGTTGTATATGACGCAAAGTGGCTAGACAATGTTCCCATTGTTCATCGTGATATTGCAATTCAGCTTGGGTTAGCCCTACAGCGATCTTAGCGCCAGGGGTGGAGTCTAGCGCATAATGTAAGTATTGATCGCGTCTATCATAAGCCCCTAAAGCTTGAGCGGCTTTAGCGGCTGCTAAATAATTGACTAAAGGAATTTCATTGAATTTCACCGATTTTATCAACAAGCTTTCGGCCTTATCCCAATCGCCTTCGGCCAGAGCCAATAACCCCTGTAAGGTATGGCGATGGCTATTTTCGTAACGATGTTCGTGACGCCATTTTTTAAAAACACGTAATATCAAACCAGGACCATTTAACAACCGCAATAAAATGTACAAAGCAATAAATGTGACAGCGACCGCGGTAATGCCGAACCACAACGGTGTTTCAATAGACCAATGTCCGTAGGTAATGGCCATATAACCCGGTGCAGCACTGAGCATCAAGGCACTCCAAGCTACGAAGAGAACAATGATAATAGAACTTAACCAACGTAACATAATATTTCCTTTTTATTTTCCATTGCTGATCAAAGCCTTTTGTATGCGATTGATCAGTGGCGATAATTCTGGAAAATTGGGTTGTAAATTAGTTGTTTCTAATTGTTTTAATTGCTGCAGTATGTCTTGCGCCGTAGCATTATTGGTATCGTAATGTGTTTTTAACCACTGCTCGGCACCTTGAATGCTGCTTTTAAATAATCCCGTATCGTGAGACAAGGCTGCCCATTGCGCTTGGCTTAAGAGCAAACAAAGTCTGGCATTGAGGTAAGCACGTTCATCGGGGGTGATAAAATGCGGTGCTTCAGCACCATAATGTTTAACCGTAATGACTTTTTGTAAGCCTTGCCAAGCATTGTTCCATAAATTATCCCAAAAAGAACGGGGTGCAAGTTGTGCTTTAGCACTGTTTTTAGGCTCAGTTTGGGTTAAGGGCAGGGTATTGATGGTATCTTGCAGCAGAGATAATTGACTGACAATCTTTGCAGTGTTTAATGGCGGCATGGTTTTTAAAGTGGCGAGTGTTTGCTGCACTGAACTGTCTAAGGCTTGCAATTCGGCATCGGTGCTTTGGGTTAACTCGTTGTGTACGGCTTGTAGATAAATAGCCGCTTTGTTGGCATCAAATTGATATAATACAGCGTCTTGCGCTAATTGTGTGAGATAGAGTACATGAGCCAGAGGCTGAGCAGATAATTGTGCGTGCAGCGCAGTGACTTGCGTTTGTAATTGTGTGAGTGTTTGCAGACTATTTTTGTTATCGTTGGCTAAATTCTGTAATGATTCATTGAGAGCAACAATAGCCTTTTTATTTTGTTTGAGCGTATGCCGCATATCCGATAGTTCTTGGGCGCTGGCAGAAAAAGAGGCTTGCCAAGCACCGGCATGATAATAAAAATAAATCGCTACGCTGAGGGAAGAGCACAGCGCAACCAGCCCTAGGATGAGCGTTAGCCATACCCACCGATTGGTACCCCTATTTTCCGTGGAAGTGGTTGCGGATGTATTCGTCATAAAACAATCCTCAGTAGTGATTCAATGGCCTCATCACTGGCATTATTTGCCACATAAATTTTTCCTTTATGGCCCAATTTGCGTGCTAAGGATTGCATTTTATCATTAATGAGCAATAATTGACAGTCACGCCAATCTGGCCTGTTCATTGGTTGTGCAAAATGCAATAGAAGCGCCAAATTGTGTAACCCTGCACTACTCGTGACAATGAATAAACTGTTTTTGGGGGTCTGGATAGAGTCCTCTAGCACCAGGGAAGGGAGAGGACAGCGCCGTTCATAGCAATCAAAGAGGGTGACCGTAGCTCCTTGTTGCTGTAAATAAGGAGCTAATAAGCCGCGACCGCCTTTGCCTTTAAAAATAGCGATTTTTTGCCCCTTTGTATTTTTTAAGAGGGACAAAGCGAACAAAGCTTCGCTGGAATAATCTTTTTCGGGGGTTACGATATTGGAGAAACCATATTGCAGCAGCGCTTTTGCGGTTCCCGGGCCTTGTGCGATAAAGTGTGCGGTAGGCCAAGTGTCTGGGTTCAGCGCACATAATTTCATGGCGTAATGTACAGCAGTGGGGCTGATAAACAGGGCCATATTAAAAGGAGTCTTTATAAAGTTTTGAAAATAGGTTGTTACTTCGGGATTGGCTACAATTTCTAATGTAGGAAAAAGTAAGGGCTGCAAACCCAATGTTTGCAAACGATGTAATAACGGTGGCGCTGTAATAGCGGGTTTAGTAATGACTACCTGTTGGATCTTATCTACATTCATTCGTCAAAAGACTCATTTTTAAAATGATGACATCGCTAATATAGCATCTACACTTAGCAAAATACCATATTTTTATAAAAATAGGGGGAAATAAGGGGGATATCGCTTGCAAAGCATTAGTAACTATTGCACAATATGCCTTCTTTTTTACGGTAGTGTTACTACTGTTTGTGTAACGGTTCGATATATACTCATAGCAGTTGGTTCTACAGGGTAGAAGACTAGTCCTCGAGCACCAGGAGTGACGTACTCTGTCATATACGAGTGCGAGAGGAGCGAAGGCAACAACAGGCGAAGAGCATTCAAGAATCGTGAGTGTAATTTTTTAAGATTTGGGGAATATAATATGCCAAAGAAAGCAACGAAACAAACCGCACATGGCGGTATTCAGAATCTGCAAAACGAATGCAAAGCTGTCTTGCAAAAGCTAACTGCTGCGCATCAAGATTGGGTAAAAAATACTGAAAAAGCGGCTGCAAAGATCAAAGCGCAATGGGTTAAAGCGGATCAGGCGATGAAAAAGGCAAAAGCGCAATTAGCGGCAAATAAGGGTAAAGGTAAAAAAACGGCTGCACACAAAAAGCAAGCGGATAAAATGGCAACGGCTTTTAGCCAAGCCAAGACCATGGTGCGTAGCTTAAAGACAGAATTATCTGCTGTATTACCCGAGTTGAAGGCAGCCAAGGCTGCATTAAAGCGGCATTTGGCAGTAGAAAAGGTGGCCACTAAAAAGATAGTTGGGGTTAAGGCTAAGAAAGTAGCTCCTAAAGTTAAGAAAACTGCAGGCGCTGGTAAAAGTACTCGTGGCCGTAAGGCGGTTGCAAAACCTGTAATGGTTGCAGAAGAAGCTTAGATCGTTCGTTTTTTGGGCGGCTTGCGAGCCGCCCATTGCTCATTTTCCGTAACGACTCACGCATCTACAAGTGCTGTAAAGCAAACATTAGAATGTAGATTGCCTGTGAGAAAGGCGCGAGTAGTTCCTATTTATCACATCCGTACGCACTGTATAGTGCTACCAACTTCTTTCGCTCTGGCGTGCTGGCTACATCAGCGTCTAGAATATTATCGCCACTGACGCCTAATTGTGCTAAAATACGGTTGCATTCCTTTTGGCGGTGAGCGTTGCCGCTGTAATCCATAGCATTGGGGTCGCTTTGGCAAGCGCATAATACGAGGGCCATTAAGGCTATAGGTAAGCCGCGTTTTAACATGTTAAAATCCTTATTTTAGGTTAAGAGACAATATACTCATAGCAGTTGGTTTTTAGGTCAGGTGCCGAGTCCTCGAGCACCAGGAGTGTAGTACTCTACATGACTGGTGCGAGAGGGGCGAAGGCAACCACACCTAAAAAGCCACTGCGAAGCGTATAGGATATACTCATATAGGAAGAGTATACCATTATAGTAAACATAATTCACCGGAGTCAAAGTGATTCGTAAATTTAGCAAAAAGGGCCCTCAAGAACCCCAGGATACAGCGGGACAGTATCCGTTCGCCATTCCCAGTCGGGAAGATATTCTTGGATATCTAGAAGATGCAGGCATGCCCTTACAGCGCGAGCGTTTGGAGAAAGCATTCGATATGCATACTCCCGAAGAGCAAGAAGCATTACGCCGCCGTTTACGAGCAATGCTGCGCGATGGTCAACTCTTGTTAAATCGCAAAGAAGAATATGCTTTAGTAGATAAGCTATCGTTGCTGAAGGGCCAAGTGGTGGCGCACCGCGATGGCTTTGGTTTTGTGATCGCAGAAAAAAGTATGCCAGACCTATTTTTATCCGAGCGAGAAATGCGTAATATTTTTCATGGCGATAAAGTATTGGTGCGTATTATAGGCGAAGATAGGCGTGGCCGTAAAATGGCGAGTGTAGTCGAAGTGCTAGAGCGCAATACCCTAGAGATTGTAGGACAATATCTCGTTGAAAATGGGGTAGGTTTTGTGGTTCCAGAAAATCGCACTATTTATCAAGATATTTTGATCTTGCCGGAAAACAAAGGTACGGCCGAACCTGGGCAAATTGTTACGGTGGAGGTGATTACGCCTATCAATAGACGTACGGCTCCTCTAGGGCGTATCAAAAATGTTTTGGGTGAAGCGATGGCTGCGGGCATGGAAATTGAAATTGCGACCCGCGCACATGGTTTATCTTTCGCGTGGCCTGAGGGTGTTGAAGCTGCGGCAAAAAGTTTAGGCAAAAACGTACAGCTTAGGGATAAAGAAGGGCGTACAGACCTACGTCATTTAAGCTTTGTTACTATTGACGGTGAAGATGCGAAGGATTTTGACGATGCTGTATTTTGTAAACAAAAAGGAGAGGGTTGGGCAATTTATGTAGCTATTGCCGATGTGGCACATTATGTTAAACCCGGCAAACTTTTAGATGAAGAAGCGGCTAAGCGCGGTAATTCAGTCTATTTCCCTACAAAGGTTATTCCCATGTTACCGGAGGCTTTATCGAATGGTTTGTGTTCGTTAAAACCAAAGGTTGATCGCTTGTGCATAGTGTGTGATATGCGTTTGGATGGAAATGGTGAGATTCTGCGCTACCGTTTTTATGAGGCGGTGATCCATTCCCATGCACGTTTAACTTATACGGAAGCTGCCAGTATTTTAGTGGATAAAGATCCCGCGCTGAGGAAAACGTATAAGTCAGCCCTTCTCTCCTTAGAAAATTTGTACGCAGCCTATCAAAAGCTGCATAAAAACCGTCAAAAGCGCGGTGCCATTGATTTTGAAATACCAGAACCTTTTATCGTTTTTAATGAACACGGTAAAATAGATAAAATCATTGCTAAGTATCGTAACGATGCGCATAAGTTAATTGAAGAATGTATGTTAGCTGCCAATGTGTGTGCGGCAGATTTCTTACTCAAAAACAAAATGCCCGGATTATTTCGTGTACATGAAGGGCCTAATCCTGAAAAATTAGAAGCCTTGCGTAAGTTATTGAAAGAAAGGGGCTTGTCTTTGCCGGGGGGAGAAAAACCTAAATCTAAAGATTATGCTAAATTAATGAAGCAAATTGAAGGTCGCCCCGATAGCAATGTGTTACAAACTTTATTGCTGCGTTCTTTAAGCCAGGCGGTGTATCAAGGCGATAATTGTGGCCATTTTGGCTTAGCTTATGATGCTTATACCCATTTTACCTCGCCTATACGCCGTTACCCTGATCTCTTAGTGCATAGAGCTATACGCCATATTTTACAAAAAAAACGTGCCAGTACTTTTCGCTATTCTAAGACGGAAATACAGCATTTGGCGGCGCATTGTTCTGCTACCGAAAGACGCGCCGATGAAGCGACGCGCGACGTAGTCGATTGGTTAAAATGCGAATACATGTCTAGCCGTTTAGGGCAAGAATACAATGGCAAAGTCACCAGTGTTACGGCATTCGGTTTGTTTGTTGCTTTGGATGAGGAATTTATTGAAGGGTTGGTACATGTCACTTCGCTTAAAAATGATTATTATCGTTATGATGCGATACGTCATCAACTGGTCGGTGAAGCGACTAAGTCTAGTTATAGCTTGGGCGATAAGGTACGCATACGCGTAATCCGGGTTGATTTGAATCAACGCAAAATAGACTTCGATTTAGTCCAAACAGACAGTGGTGTTGACACCAAAAAGAAAGTGGCTAAACAAAAAAAAGAAGTCTCTAAAAAAGAAGATAAAAAAGCCCCAAAAAAACGTTTTTGGCAAAAGCTAAAGGCAAAAAATGAATAACGTAATTTATGGACAACACAGCGTCAAAGCCGCGCTCACGGAAGGGCGCTTACCCCAGACACTCTACACCCATAAAGCGAAAGCAGCCGCTGTGCGCCAATATTTATTAGATTTAGCGTATAAAATTCCCGTTAAAGTTGTAGAACACACTGTTCTAGATGAAATGACCGACGGTGCTAATCATCAGGGCTGGGTGGCACTCTACGCTAAACCTATGAAAATGTATCATGAAGATAAATTAACCGAGCTGTTATCTACACCGGCTAAATTTTTATTTTTAGTTCTAGATGGCATACAAGACCCGCATAATCTAGGGGCATGTTTACGTAGCGCCGATGCCGCAGGTGTTACCGCCGTTATCATCCCTAAAGACAATGCGGTAGGACTTACGGCGACAGTACAAAAAGTGGCGAGTGGGGCTGCGGAAAATGTCATTCTCATTCAAGTGACGAATCTGGCGCGCAGTTTACAAGAATTAAAGCAAGCAGGAGTATGGCTATATGGTTTGAGTGCGGAGGCCACTACTTCATTATACGATATTAATTTAACGGGTGCCGTCGCTTTATTATTGGGTGCCGAGGATAAAGGTTTGCGGCGTTTAACCCGCGAAGCGGCCGATGCTTTGGTGTTTTTGCCTATGTTGGGACAGGTTTCTAGTTTAAACGTTTCAGTTGCTACCGGTATTTGTCTTTACGAGGCCTTACGGCAGCGGCGTTAATTGGAGTATTGTAATGCGGCGGCTTACGCGCAGCCCCTACACTGTTGTGGTTGGTAAGGACTCCCATAATACCCGATGTCCCTGTTGTCTTCGGAGGGGCAGACCCTCGTGCCTACCCTAAGGGCAACTCCCTAGGGTTGCCCCTCCGAAAAAGCCACTATTTTATTAAAAACAACTATACTATAATGGAGTGCAACCAGGAAAAAAACCATGCCAATGATAGGCTTATACGAAATTACGGAAACCCTAGGGACAAATGGTCGCTATTTAATATATAGGGCAAAAGCGTCAAACAGCGCTGAAAAGGTCCTCATTAAAACGTTACGCCCGAATGAAATCGAGCGCGGCGATTTTGCCCAATTGCAGCATGAATATGGCTTATTACAGCGCCTAGGCGCCCACAACGGCTATTTCCCCAGCGTCATCGGCTGGGCGGAGCCAGAAAATCCATTAAATTTAATCTTAAAAGACGAAGGTTTTGTCTTTTTAAGCGAGGCTTTAACCCAAAAGCCACTGGATTTAGACGTATTCTTCCCTATAGCAATACAATTAGCGAAAATGTTAACCGAAATCCACAATGCGGGGATTATTTTTAAAAACATCAATCCGCAGAGTATTTGGTTGCGTCCCACGGATAAGGCGGTACAGATTGCGGATTTTTCTATTGCCACGGAATTAAACCGCACGATGGTACCGGGAGATCCGCCCCGATTATTACAAGGTAGTTTAGAATACATTGCCATATGGCAACCCTTGCGAAGGATTTGCACGAATGTAACCCTGTCTTACCGAAGAGCCTTTGTGCCATCGTGATGAAACTGTTATCGAAGATGAGCGAAGACCGTTATAAAAGTGCGCTAGGCCTAACGGTGGATTTAGAGCATGCGTTTCAAGATTGGCAAGCGCAAAAAGAGGAAGTATTTCCCCTAGGGCAAAACGATGTGGCGACACGCTTAGAGTTACCCTCCAGGCTTTATGGTCGCGAAGCCGAAACCAAAATACTCTTTAATGCGTTTGATACCTTATGTGAGAACAAGAAAAATGCGCTCATCACGGTATCGGGCTATTCGGGTATAGGCAAAACGAGTCTGGTACGGGAGTTAATCCCGAGAATCGCCTTAAACAAGGGTTTTCTTGCCAGTGGTAAATTTGATAAGTTCCAACAAAGCGATACCTACGAAGGCTTCAGACAGGCCTTAGATAAATTGGT
>JAJNBM010000002.1 GCA_021156165.1 Gammaproteobacteria bacterium
CAATAAATACACACGCCAAGTAATTTAAAATTAAGACTATCTTTGAATGGCATGGATATAGGTTAAGCAGCACCATCCTGTTTTTGGACGGTCTCCATAAGAAGGCAAGAGCAAAAAAATCGGGTCGCAGCCACGCTCTTCAGCAAGGGTGATCCATAAATGCCTTGTAATTTCGACGATTTATGCTCAAAACCTCTTTAAAATCGAGTGCCTTATCTATGTTCTCTAATCATTCGTATTGGTTCCTAGGCGGCACTCGAGGGCCCCTCCCAGCGGGCAATCCGACTTTTGCCTCTTCGAATTTGAAGGTACCAACCTATCCTAGAAAATGGTAAAATACCCGCCATTCGACACTAACGGATAATCTGTTCCATGAATTTCTTAACCACTTGGCTGCGGCGGCTGCTTTTCGTACTCATCGGCCTATTCTGTCTAGCGGCAGTGGCTATCATGCTGTTAATTTTAAATGTTGAACGGGGCTTGCCCGATATTTCGGTGTTAAAAGACTTTCAATTGCAGGTACCGCTGCGTATTTATTCCGACGAAGGCTTACTCATGGCCGAATATGGCGAAAAAAAACGCGTTCCCGTGCCTTACAATCAAATCCCCAACCAACTCATACAGGCTGTGTTGGCCACCGAAGATCAACGTTATTTCGAACACGGCGGTGTGGATCTGCTAGGCTTAGTGCGCGCTTCCGTGGTGTTGATCACCACAGGTACTAAAGCCCAAGGTGGTAGTACCATTACCATGCAGGTTGCCCGCAACTTTTTCTTAAACAATAAAAAAACCTATACCCGCAAATTACGCGAAATTTTATTAGCCGTTAAAATCGACAAGGCTTTTTCCAAACAAGAAATTCTAGACCTTTACTTAAACGCAATTTTCTATGGCAATCGTGCTTATGGCGTGGAAGCCGCCGCACAAGTATATTATGGTAAGCATTTAAATGAGCTGACGCTAGCACAAACCGCCATGATAGCAGGTATCCCCAAGGCGCCGTCCTCCCTTAATCCCCTAGCGAATGCAGCAGCTGCTTTAGATCGTCGTAACCATGTTTTATCCCGCATGTTGGAGCACGGCTATATTACACAACAACAATATCAACAAGCCATCGAGGAACCAGAAACCGCGCATATCCATGGTTCTTTAATCGAATGTGCCGCACCTTATGTAGGTGAGATGATCCGCAATGGCGTCATTGGCGAATTTGGTGACGACGCCTATACTTCCGGCATGCGTATTTACACCACTGTACAGTGTAAATTACAACAACAAGCCGAAGTCTCTTTACAAACAGAGCTCTTGAATTATGATAAACGTCATGGTTATAGAGGCCCACGGCAGCATTTAACGTATGATAATGCAGGCCACAGCCTATGGTTAGCGACTTTAAGAAAACAACCTGTGTATACGCCCTTAACGCCTGCGGTAGTATTTAATGTAGGGAATGATTACGCAGATGTCTTTACTCAAGATCAACGCATCATCCGCTTAGATTGGCAGGGTTTGTCCTGGGCACGACCTGCGGGCAGTGACGGTGGCGTAGGCCCATCGCCCACCCGCGCGAGCGATGTCGTTGCTGCAGGCGACATCGTGGATATTTTACCTTCAGAAGATGACAACAGCTGGCGTTTAGCACAAATTCCCGCTGTACAAGGCGCGCTCGTTGCCTTATCTCCCCAAAATGGGGCGGTACGTGCCTTAGTAGGCGGTTTTAATTATGTGCAAAGCAGTTTTAACCGCGTGTCACAAGCAGCCTTGCAACCCGGTTCTAGTTTTAAACCTTTCATTTATACCGCAGCATTAGACAAAGGCTTTACCCTCGCTTCCGTGATTAATGACGCGCCCTTTGTGCTCTACGATCCGTCCTTGCCCGATGGCGTATGGCGGCCACAAAACGATGAGCGTAAATTTTTTGGCCCTACGCGTTTGCGAGTCGCATTGACGCACTCACGCAATTTAGTTTCTATACGACTATTGAATGCTATCGGTATAAGCTATGCGACGCAATATCTAGCCCATTTTGGATTTAATCCTAAAGACGTGCCCCATTCGCTGTCCTTAGCCTTAGGTACCGCCAGCGTCAGTCCGCTGCAAATGGCCAGAGGCTATGCCATCATTGCCAATGGTGGTTTTGATGTTAAACCTTATTTAATCAATCGCATTGTGGATGTAACCAATAAACCTGTTTATATAGCCCATCCACTGACGGTATGTGCCTCTTGTGTAGAAGCACGCGAGCAACAATTGAGCGCTTTGGCTGCACAAAATGCAGTCAGCGATGCCCCAGCGCCGGCACCGGCCTTGCCACCTCTAATGGACAACGGTAATCCCGTGGCTGCCCGCGCCATTTCGGCCCAAACCGATTTTCTGATTACTTCGGCATTAAAAGACGTCATTCAAATCGGCACAGGTTCTGCGGCAAAAGTATTAGGTCGTGATGACATTGCCGGTAAAACCGGTACCACGCAAAATTTTCGCGATGGTTGGTTTGATGGCTTTAATTCGAATATGGTCGCCGTAGTGTGGGTAGGATTTGATGAGCCTAAAAGCTTGAATGAATACGGCGCTAAAGTAGCACTGCCGGTCTGGATCGATTTTATGCGCGTTGCTTTAAATGGCGATGTGGCAACGCCTACCCCGCCGCCTCCCGGAATAGTCTCTGTGCGCATCGATCGCAATACAGGCTTACCCAGCAGTGGTGCTAATACCGTCTTTGAATATTTTAAAGAAGGCACCGTGCCCCGTGGACAAACACCCAGCAATAGCGATAGTAATGACAGTAACAGTAGCACTACGCCTAAAGACGAAGAAAATACGCAGTTGTTTTAGATCTTCGCAGTAGGGCAATTTTAGGACGAAGGCACATTGCGTAGCTTTGAACTTTTCATAAGCTTTTTTTGTAAACGGCAAGCCACTTTTCTCTTTCTGCCTTTTTTTTGGCTTCTCGCTCTTTTTCTAATATTTTTAATCTTTCTAAGCCCGCGGCATATTCCTGTGCAAATTTTAAAGTTTCCTCAGTCTCTTCTTTAAAACTACAACGCCCGTGATAATAATCTGCAAATAAAACATAAATCAGACCACAGAAATTACATTTCAATGTATTGGTGAAAGTATCTGCGCCATAAAAATTATAAGATTTTTCCCCTCTTTTATAGTCCAATAGCTCACTTGTAATATTACAGAGTGTTTTAGGATCTATTTCTTGCAGCACCTTTGATTTCAGATACCCTTGAAGCATCATCATAATATCTACCAGCTGATCGGGGGTGCTAATGACGTAAGATTTTTTTAGCTCCTTACAATGGACACAAGATATCATTATATTTCTCCTAATAGAAGAAAAACCCAAAGGGCTTGCGATTAAACGCAGTAAAACTTTCCAAAATCGATTCAACTTAGTGTTAATAATTTTAAAGTTGGATGCGTGCAAGGTCGAATTTAAACCCAATTTACCTAGGACGTTGCCTCTATCCCAAAATTTTTCTCATTATATTGATAGTATAATGTTCTATAGACTCCGTGCCTACCCTAGAGGGGCAAAAACAGGGGATTGCCCTATGACAGATTATTGTTTCCCCTATCATATAGAGCTTAACCAAATACCATTCTCCTAGCGAGAGTGCCCCAATAAGAATAAAAAAAGGCGCTTCACAGCGCCTTTTAAGTTTAGGACTACCGCCACCGTTAATTGGTCTGGCCAGGAACCGTGGTAATACCCTCTACACCTGCAGTTTTCGCAGTGTCACCAAACAGGGTTGCGCCAACCATTTGGAACACGGAAGGTGCAAAGATCAATGCGGCGCCTATAGCCAACATGGCAAGACCATTGGTCACCGGAATTTGCTGTGGATTGTCTTTATGCTGCTTTAGCTTAAAGAAAGAAGCAATGGTAAAACCAAAACCGGCTAAATAGGATACGGCCGAGATAACCTGTGCTACGTTACCCAAGCTACCGAGCACCGTTGCTGCTACGTAGCCCATTGAGTTCGTTGGTGGAGACGGTATAACGGCGTCAGCATAGGCCGCCATTGTAAAAAATCCAGCGGCAACTGCCATATAGACTGCAGCCTTTGCCATCGACTTCGTGTTCAACTTCATTTCAAGACCCTCACTGATAAAAAAATAACTATAACTAAGAACCCTTTACGTCGTCAACCCTAAAGTAGAATACAGGATGTCTTTAGCCTGTATAATATTAAGAGCCAACACCCCACCCACTAAGTGAATAATACCCTTAGCAAAACCATTTTGCTGTGACTGCCCATTCGCAGCCTTATGCAAATGCAATAATCCGCGTACAACTGCCACCAAGCCCACAAATTGTACAAATATAATCAACGTATCCTGAGCCACCTGCCAGGACGTATCCGGAAGGTGCGTATAACCGGTGATAGCGTCTGTACCGTACACCGTTGCCAACAAAGTTTGTAAGGTAGAAGGTAGAAATATCAACGCCGCACCTATAAGCAGGTGGGTTATACTCGGTCGAAGATCATTCTGCGCTACCATGGAAACACCCATGGTATATTTTTTAAGTTCCCATATCGCCTTAATGACAATGCTAAAACCAAACAAATAGGCAAACCCTGAAACCATATACATGAGTGGCGGGAAACTCTTATCCAAATTAAGCAACATCGTCACGACGTCAGGCACCGTCGTAGCACCAAAAGGCAAGCTCAGGCCTCCTGCTGTAGACGCAGCCTGTGCCGCTATAGGCGCTAAGGCTAACAAGCTCCACACAACCCGCTTACTATTTTTGGCTATTTTTGATAGTCTATTTTTCAACATAGTATTCCCCACCTACTGATGAACCATATTGTATACTAATTGTTCGCATATAATATTAACTGTTCCTTAAGACCTTAATAAATACGCCCGCTCTGGCGAATGTTTTCGCCATTAAGGGTACTATACCCTAACTGCATTGTGTTTTATTAACAATAGCTTAAGTTCACATTATTTTCTATTCTAAGCACTTTAATGGGCAAAGCAAGGTTGCTCACGAGCCGCCCTACATGTTTTCTAGGTTTGTTCTGCAGAGTGCCTCGTGAGCCCCCTGCTATAGAATTGAAAATTTTTGCCCGTTTTTTATTCTAAGCCTTCTATATACCGTACGACAGCCGCCAAATCATCAAAAATGGGGCATTCCTCTTTCCTATCAACAGCTAAGGTGCGCAGACCATTGCCCGTTTTAACCAAAACGGGGGTACAAGAAGCCGCAAGGGCTGCCAAAATATCTTTTTCTGAATCCCCTACAAACCAAACGTGCTTATTCAACGAAATTTGTAAGGCCTTACCAATCTGTAACAATAAGCCAGCTTTAGGCTTGCGGCAAGGACAATCCTCCTCAGGATGATGGGGACAATAGGCAATAAAATCAAAATGCCCACCCTCAGCAGCCAAACAAGCTTGCATCCGCGCCGTAATACGCTGCAAAGCTTTTTCATCAAAAAAGCCACGGCCTATCCCCGATTGATTTGAGGCTACAGCCACCTTAATACCTAAGGCATTTAATTTGGCAACCGCAGTTAGGCTACCCGGCAAAGCATGCCAATCCTCTGGCGTACTAATGTAGCCATGCGGATCCGCATTGATAACCCCATCGCGATCCACAATAACAGCGGTGGGTTTGATATTTAAGCCTACTTTATTCATTCACAAACGCAACTATTTGCGTTAAACACTGTGCCACGGCTTGATTGGCTGCCACCACACCGGCTTCGGGCGTATCCCCATTTGCAGCTACGGCAGCTTGGATAGCACGGGTCTTTAATAGAGAGGGTTGTTTCAGGCTGCTTAAGCTCGCATTCATTTTTACCCGTACAACGCTAGGACGAACGGTAAAGTCTTGCACGATACTAAAATTAACAATATTCAATTGCAAATCGCTTTGACTATTGTAGGGGATACTAACTACCGCACGAAATCCCCCTTGTTGTTGCAGGGTGTTTAATAATAAAGAGAAGAACATTTCATTGGGTGGAGCTGCCCAACGGTGTACACCGAAATAACCCATTTGATGCTGCCCATCTAAATAAACCATCTTGTTGTTATCCATGATCGCATCTAACCGCGGCATGGACACTAATAATACTTGTGTTTGGATCTTGGGTTGATGGCTAAGCGGCGGCATCGTATTTAATACATAGGTGTCTTTCTGCGCGGTCTTTACAGGCGCTAAACAAGCCGCCAACAGCACAACTGCAAACAATAGCATTATTTTTTTTAACATATTTTAATTCCTCAACTGAGTTGGATTGCGTGTTTCCCCCGGACCCAATGGCGCCAGCGCCTGGCTGCGGATGAGCATAGAGGGATTATCCGATAACTGTTGAATGAACCCATCTAAACGCAGCGTAACGCCATCTACATCGTCCAATAAGTTTGTCAATTGCGGCAACATTTGATTATTAATGGTTTCCAATGTTACATTGCTGCGTTGTAAGGTAAACTCTGCTGAACCCACGGCATTATTTAAACGGCGTGAGGCCGCATTTATATTTTCCAAAGTATCCTGCATTAATTGTCCATTTTTCTCATTAAAAACTTGACCTATACTGCCCGTCATTTTTTGTAAATTTTCAGACAAGCTATTAATAGCCGCATGCATACGAAATATTAAGGAAGGCGTAGAAGCAATGACTGGATATTTCTGGCCGGGCTGAATGGTGAGCGGCGGGGCAGCCGGATCGCCTCCGGCTAATTCTACATAAGTAATTCCCGTTACACCTTGCATATTTAAGGTGGCATGGGTTGCCGTACTCACAGGTGTACCCTCATCAATAGCGATAACGACCAGCACCTGATTAGGATCTTGAGAAAGCAAAGCTATTTTTTTGACTGTCCCCACATCCACACCATTGTATTTAACCGGAGCGCTTAAACTCAATCCGGATACGGATTCTTTCATGTAAATAGCATAGTAAGTCTGAGGTTTGTTGTTTATACCTACCGACAGCCATAAAGCGATAATAAGCCCTACCGCAGATAATACAGTCACAAAAAAGCCCACTAGGGCATAATAACCTTTAGTTTCCATGATCTTCTTTCCTCTGTGTACGTTCGCTAGAAAAATATTCTTGTATAGCGGGGTTCGGGTCCTTAATGAGCTCCGCCATGGGTTTTACCGCTAAGACGCGCTTATCCCCTAAAAAAGCCACCCTATCTACCGCCGTCCATAAGGTATCTGGATCATGCGTTACTAACACAATAGTTAATCCTAAGCTTTTTTGCAAATTGAGCACTAATGAATCTAAGCTAGCCGCACTTACCGGATCTAAACCCGAGGTAGGTTCGTCTAAAAACAGCACTTCGGGATCCATGACGATAGCACGGGCCAAAGCGGCTCGTTTTAGCATTCCTCCGCTTAATTCCGATGGGTATTTATGCACTGAATCCACAGGAAATTGCGCCATATTTATTTTCATATAGGCAATCTCTTCAATGATATCTTTGGGTAAAGAAGTCAGTTCTCTTAACACGAAGGTTACATTCTCCAATACCGTTAATGAAGAAAATAATGCACCTTGTTGAAACAGTACCCCCCAACGGTGCTGTAGGGATCGCAGATCAGCACCGGGTTTCAAAATATCCATTCCCAAGATATTGATTTCACCCCGAGTCGGCTTATGCAACCCTAATAATTGTTGTAATAAAGTGGTTTTTCCACAACCACTGCCACCCACTAACGCAATAATTTCACCCTGATAAATCGTTAAATCCAAATTATCATGTATGACTTTCCCGCCAAATTGGCTTTTCAAGCCCTTAATATCGATGGCAACTGTTTGTTCCATACATTATAGTCCTAACTGATCAAATAAAATAGAAAAGCCAGCATCGACGACGATAATCATAAAAATCCCCTGTACTACACTGATAGTGGTACGTTCACCCACACTGGCGGCGCTGTCTTTTACTTGAAACCCTTGAAAGGCACCAATGGCTGCAATCAATGACGCAAATACTGGCACTTTTATTAAGCCGATTAAAAAAGTTTTTAAATCTATGGCGGAACTAAAACGATCCATAAAATCAAAAAAACTTAAGCCTAACATGGTCTTAGCCATAATCATCCCACCGAACAGAGCCATTACTTCCGATAAAATGACCAATAAGGGCAATGCAATCCATAACGCCATCAGCCGTGGCAATACCAATACTTCAATGGGAGATAAGCCCATCGTTTGCAAGGCGGCTACTTCTTCCGTTAATTTCATAGTGCCTATTTGCGCGGCATAACTAGAACCGGTTCGACCTGCAATAATAATCGCTGTAATCATAGGGCCAAACTCACGCAGAATGGCAAGCCCTAGAAAATCCACTACAAAGATATTAGCGCCATAGTTACGTAACTGCACTCCAATTTGATAAGAAAGCACAATGCCTATCAAAAACGACAGCAACGCTATGATAAAAGTGGCGCGTGTTCCGGTCGCTTGAATATTAGCGCAAATGGATTTAAACCGGATTTTAGTAGGAGATCGGCACCAGCCTAAAATTTCATAGCACACCCGCCCTATAAAAGAAAAAAATGCCCAGAGTTGCAAGCCCAAATTAACGGTTTTTTGGCCGAGGATCTGCATCCAGGGTAAAGACGGTTGGGTAGGTACAATAGGTTGATCTGGGGCATATTCTCTAATTAAAGAAAAAACTTCTTCGTGCGCTTCGGAAAAACCCTTCCATTGCACTGTGCCGCCTAAGGATTCCCAATGCCGAGCGCAATGCACTAACAGCAAAGCCCCGACCGAATCCAGCGCCTCTACTTTACTCCCGTCTATTATAAGCGGTTTATTGGCTTGCGGTTGTAATGTAGCCAACGCACGTCTAAGCTGGGCAGTTTCTGCTTGTGTCCATAATCCTTGGCAGTAAAAAATAGTCGGTTTTGATGTATCCATTTGGTGTCACTCTTCATTCCTGTTCAAATTGGAGTAGAAACAAGTCCTGACTCGCCCCAAAAGGGCAGCCACGGGGGGCTGCCTCTACGGCTATTAAAAAATAGGTGCTAATTGTATGGTATGTTTACGATCAGGGCCCGTTGATATCATCACTACAGGAACTTCCAACAAGGCTTCAATACGCTTCACATACGCCTTAGCCTTATCGGGTAATTTAGACCAAGAATCAATTCCAGCGATCGATGTTTTCCACCCAGGTAATTCTTCATAAATAGGTTTCACTGGCGCGCGCCCGTAGAAATTATCGGCGCCTTTTTCATAAGCCACTGCAATTTGGATGGTGTCGAAAGTATCTAATACATCCATTTTGGTGATACACAATCCCGATAAGCTATTGATTTCAGCAGCCCTTCGCATAGCAACTGCATCGAACCAACCGCAACGACGCCTGCGCCCAGTCGTGGCACCAAATTCACGACCTTGTTCAACTAAAATATCTCCCAGCGGCCCAGTTAATTCTGTAGGGAAAGGTCCAGAGCCTACACGCGTGGTATAGGCTTTGGTAATTCCCAAAACATAATCTACATAACGTGGACCTAAACCACTACCGGTACATGCAGCTCCTGCCGTCGTATTAGAAGAGGTTACGTAAGGATAAGTACCATGATCTATGTCTAGAAATGTGCCCTGTGCCCCTTCGAATAATAAATCGTGGCCTTGTTTTCTATGTGCCGCTATCAGCATGGGAACATCCGCTATCATCGGCAATAAGTTATCGGCAAGCTCCAAGATTTCATTATAGATTTGGTTATAATCGAAGGTAGCGGCCATAAAATAATTTTTTAATGCAAAATTATGATAATCCAGGTTTTCTTGCAACACTTCTGAAAAATGATCTGTATCCAAAACATCTGCAAAACGTATTCCGCGCCGAGCAATCTTGTCTTCATAGGCAGGTCCTATACCGCGCCCGGTAGTACCAATTAAACGTTGGCCGCGCTTGGTTTCGCGCGCTAAATCTAGGGCTACATGATAGGGCATCACCAACGGACAAGCGCCGCTGACTTTAAGTTGAGTCCTCACAGCAACACCTTGCTGTTCTAACAATTCAATTTCTTTTTTCAATTCTGACAAGGACAAGACAACGCCGTTGCCTATCATGCATTCTACTCCAGGATGCAAAATACCCGAAGGTAATAAATGAAGAATGGTTTTTTCGCCATTGACCACTAAAGTATGTCCGGCATTATGCCCCCCTTGGAAACGCACCACCCCTTGTACGCGTTCTGTAAGCAAATCAACGATTTTACCCTTACCTTCATCACCCCATTGACTGCCTAGAACCACTACATTTTTAGTCATATCACTCTCTCTTGTTTTAATTTGCCGTAAAGGGAAAAATCCGTGTCCGCCCAACCACGGGCAGGCACAGGGGCCTGCCCCTACGATATACTCTTCACATCTGATTTTTAGGGGGTGTTGCCTTCGCCCCTCGCGCACCAGTCATGCTAGAGTACTACACTCCTGGTGCTCGAGGGCGCGGCGCCTACCCTAAAAATCAACTGCTGTGAGAACACCTCTACTTCGTCGCACCTTTAGACGAATGGTTAAAATAATCAAAAAATTGACTTTGCGGCGTCACCACGATGATATCTTTAGGATTAGAAAACGTTCTTCTGTAGGCTTCTAAGCTACGATACAAGCTGTAAAAGGATTCATCTTGAGTATAGGCATCGGCATAAATTTTAGCCGCACGGCCATCCCCTTCGGCACGGATATCATTCGCCTCTTTTCTAGCCGTTGCGACGATGACGGTGGCTTCGGCATCGGCTTTAGCGCGCACAGCTTCACCTTCGGCGTGTCCTTTGGCGCGTAATTCTGTGGCGACTTTCTCTCGCTCAGCGCGCATACGTGCAAACACGGAACCGCTCACCTCCGGCGGTAAATCAATGCCTTTGATGCGCACATCGACTACATCTATTCCCAGTTTTTGTGCACCCTCGTTGGCTTTCTGGTTCAATGCTTGCATAATGCTCGCTCTATCGTCTGATACCACTTCATTGATCGTGCGACGGCCAAACTCAGCGCGTAAGGCATCGTTTAACTGTTGCTCTAACAATTGATCCGTGTTTTGAATACTGCCACCCGTCGTTTTATAAAATTGTGGTACATTACGAATTCGCCATTTGACAAAGTAATCGGCAATAACGCGTTTCTTTTCCACCGTAACAATGGGTGAAGATTTAATGTCTAAATTTTGCAATTTAGTGCTAAAGATCAAAACATGCTCTATTACAGGCCATTTGATATGTAATCCAGGCTCAGCAATATAACTACTACCGTCGCTAGCACCTTTCAATGCACCCAGCCGTTGGATCATCGCCTTTTCATCGACCCGCACTGTATATAAACACATCATTGCCAAAATGATCACGACGACGGCAATAATACCAATGAGTTTCTTATGCTGATTCATTATTGACTCCCATCGCTTGAACTAAGATAAGTATTGCCAGATGCAGATGAATCCAAGTAGCTATCACTGCTATTGTTCGCTGTACTCGCTGCTGCTGCCGCTAAATTTGCGTTTTGTTTATCCTCATTGCTGACGGCACCATCCACAGGATTATCTACCTCACCCGAATCTCCCAACATTTTGTCAATGGGCACATTCAAAAACAATTGGTTGCCTTTATTCACATCGATAAACAATTTACTGGTGTTAGACAGTACGGATTCTACCGTGCCTAAATAGAGACGTTCCCGCATTACCCCCGGTGAACGGCGGTATTCTGGTAACATCGCCAAAAAGCGCGCTGTTTCGCCTTGCGCATTCAACACGACTTGTTCTTTGTATGCTTTAGCACTCGCTAATAAACGCTGCGCTTGCCCCAAGGCTTCTGGAATGACTTTTTCCTGATAACCACGCGCCTGATTAACAATCTGCTCGCGCTCTTGCTCCGCTTTGATGGCATTGTCAAATGCATCTTTGACTTCCTCTGGTGGTTTTGCAGGCTGTAAAGCCACATCCACCACTTGCATGCCTACCCCATAACTTTTTAAGATATAACTTAACTGTTCTTGTACTCCCGCACGCACATCCTCACGGCCGCTGGTTAATACCTGATCCAAAGTGGTATTACCAATGACCTGGCGCAATGCGCTGGCAGTAGATTCTTGCAAGGTGGCAACGGGATCGACCACATTAAATAAAAAGTTACGCGCATCGCTAATGCGATATTGGATAGCGATATCGACATTAACTATATTTTCATCTTTCGTCAGCATATCCGCATTATAGGAATAAGAAAAAACGTGTTGCTCATCTACCTTATAGACGCGATCGATTAGGCGGGGCGCCCAATGCGGGCCGTCGCCCACCGTTTTAATGTATTTACCCATGCGCAGCACAACTGCTTTTTCCGCCGGTTTAACGATATAAAAACCCGACAATATCCACAAGACAGCGACGACGCCAATAATCCAACCCCATGGCAAACCATTTCCGGAATCAGGAGCCTGGCCTGAGCCCTTAGGCTTGGCTTTACCGAATACCCGACGTAATTTATCTTGTATGTCTTTCAGCAATTTATCAATATCTGCCGTATCATTGCCGTTGGCTGGCTTCTTGCCCCACGGGTCATTGTTCTTCTGATTACCAGGTTGATTCCAAGCCATGACTTACTCCACTCAGTGATTCTGCCTTAAAAATAAACAATCTATGCCGTGCGCTACATCCGTTATTGCGCAACGTAATATTCTATCATTATTCGTAGATTGAGTACTAGCGTGTATTAGAGTACACTATCTTCCAATTGATCCTACCTATAAAGCAGCATTATGTCGACTTCTAAAACCATTTTTTTTATCTCCGACGGCACAGGCATCACGGCGGCAAATGTAGGCCATAGCCTATTAACGCAATTTCCGAATGTACAGCTCATTAAGCAATTTAGGCCTTTTATAGACTCCCTCGAAAAAGCACGGGCCGTTGTCAGCGAAATCAACAGCGTCTACCAAAAAGAGGGCGAAAAACCTGTGCTGTTTACCACCATTGTCGATGACTCATTACGCAATGAAATTGGGAAAAGCCATGCCATTATGCTGGATTTTTTCCATGGCTTTATTCAACAACTAGAAACACATTGGCAAATATCCTCAAGCAGCCGCATAGGCGGTGCCCATGCTTTAGAAAATAATCCAGCGTATAATATGCGCATAGATGCGCTCAATTATACGTTGAGCACAGATGATGGTTTAGGCTACCAATTATACCCCCAAGCCGATGTGATTTTGGTGGGCGTTTCTCGCTCAGGCAAAACCCCCACCTGCCTTTATTTAGCAATGCATTTTGGTATTTACGCCGCCAATTATGCTTACACCGAGGACGATGGGCGATACTTTGAATTACCCCCCGCATTAAAAAAAGAACGTCATAAACTATTTGGCTTGATTATTGCTGCCGATCACTTACATGCGATTAGAAGCAAACGTAAACCCAATACCGATTACGCATCCTTAGCACGTTGTCAACGCGAGCTAAAAAACATGAATGATTTATTGTTGCGCGAGAAAATCCCTTTTATAGACGCCACGGTGCGATCGGTAGAAGAGATTTCGACAACAATTGTAACGCAAATGGGCTTGACGCGCAGGGACGTGTGATTTGCCCAAATCACTCTATTCAGCTCTTATGAAAGAGCATGTCAGGGGTATTTAATGAAAATATTGAGTCTTTTGAGTGTATTCATTTTATTTACTGTGGTTGCGCATGCCGCCCCCACTGAAAAATTTTTGTTTCTTGGCGGAAATGATACTCTACAGCTGGCCCAAGTAAGAAATAGTATAAGTCGAAGCGATATTGCGGGCGTGCAAATGGTTTATTCCTGGCAATCATTGGAGCCAGAAGAAGGACAATACGATTTTACACAGATAGAAAAAGATTTGCGCTTTTTAAACAGCCTACATAAAGAACTTTTCATCCAGATCCAAGACCGATTTTTTGAACCTCAGGCGAAATATATACCCTCTTATTTATTGAAGGATCCTAAATATAAGGGTGGTTTAGTTCCCCAATGGGATAAACCAGGTGAAAATAAGCCTTTGGTAATGGGTTGGGTAGCACAACAATGGAATCCAACTGTAAGAACACGTTATCAAGCATTGTTACGGGCGCTGGCGATGCATTTTGACGGAAAGGTTTATGGCATCAATTTACCCGAAACGGCTATAGACATTGATATGAAACACGACCAAAGCGGCTTTACTTGTGATAGATATTTTGATGCGGAAATAGACAATATTACGTTAACAAGAAAAGTCTTTAAACACAGCTATGTGGTGCAATATGTTAATTTCTTCCCTTGCGAATGGAATAATGATCACAATTATATGGGTAGATTATTTGATTATGCTGTACAAAACCATATAGGTTTGGGAGGGCCAGATGTTGTTCCTTATAAAAAAGGACAAATGAAAAATAGTTATCCATTCTTCCATCAATATAGAGGAAAATTGGTCTTGGTTGTGATGGCTATACAACAACCCACACATACCTATATTAATCCCCAAACTAAAAAGCCATTTAGCGACCAGGAATTACAGGATTTTGCTCATAACTATTTAGGGGCAAACATTATATCTTCAAGTATTAGTAAATGAAAGTCTAAGTAGAAATTACAGATCGATGTCGTACATCTGTATATCCAGGGTATCCCCATTTCTCTCAGCGGCTAATAAAGAATATTCTGGTATTCTGATCCACGAAGAAGGGTCAATCGTTAAAGGCTCAGAAGAAACAATAATACTGTTCTTCAAGGGGTAACCTCGCATCTCATAATGCTCATCTATTCCAGTATACGCTTCGCCCAACGTGTACCACAATGAGTGATAATCTAAATGTGCATCTAATATTCCAGGTAAGTAATGTCCATAGTCAATAACATACCGTGTCGCAATTAACTTCTGGCCGTCTGTAATAAAAAAATTGAGCGGTGAAAAAAAATCTATACCGTTATCACCGCGTATGATTCTTAAAATGTCAAAACTTTCGAATACGGCTTCTATCATTTCCCGAAGCGTAGGCGCTAATGATGGCAAGCGGCTTAGAAACAAGGCATACAACCATTCTGTATCGGTAGAGCCTTTAATTTGTGAAAAATACTGCGGCTTTATTTCTGCGCTCAAAGCCGCTTTTAACGAGTCCAAATGGCTGAGGGTTCCATTGTGGGCCATTACCACATTGGTCCCTTCAAACATAAAGGGATG
Source organism: Gammaproteobacteria bacterium (assembly GCA_021156165.1). Lineage (GTDB taxonomy): Bacteria > Pseudomonadota > Gammaproteobacteria > UBA1113 > UBA1113 > VFKP01. The sequence continues at coordinate 15,174 of JAJNBM010000002.1, forward strand.
CACATTTTGTTGTGAAACGATATTGTCTCCGCTCACTTGTTCCCCTTCATAAGACAAACCACGCACATGCGCTAATACGCATTCTCCTTTTATCTTTGCAGCAATATTCTCTAAATTTTTATCATAAAAGGGCAAGGTAATGGACCTGAACACCATCGGTTCTGCTGGAACCAAGAATTGTTGACTCCATACAGCCATACCAAAACCTCCCAAATTTTGAATACCTCGCATATAGCGCGGATCATACGCTTGCTTTACCAAAGAAGCATCCGTTTTGTATAATAAATCATGAAAACTTAATGTTTGGCCCAAATACATGAATGCTCTACACATTATCGACCTCCTGACCCGCTTGATACATATCTTCCACATTTAATTGTAAAAATATCCAATTGATACAAGCCATTTGTGCCCCTATCGAAGACCACAAGACTCGCATTATTTTATCCCATAAGAGAGAATTTCTTTCTTTTATAGTGGCCAACACATCTTTGTTTAGAGACAAATAGATACCATCTTCACGCATAATGTAACGGTAAGCAGGCGCTAATTTGTCAATATACTCTACTGTGCCAAAGACTTCTCCGGGGCCATAAGTTGCTATTTTAATCCTATGGTCTCCTAGCACCATCGCTTGCACCGCGCCCCATAACGGCCAATAAAAACACTCGCCTTGTATATCGCTATTATGAATGATATCGCCGCGGTATAAAACATGCAGCTTAACCAAACTGCTTAGAAGATCAATCTCATCTTGGCTCAAGGTATTAAAAAATGGAATAGGAAAAGGCGGAGTCCCGGGTATTTGTAAAAATTCTCTAAGACTTGAAGTATTTAAGCTATCAATTCCTTTTTTTGACGGCTCTGCAAATCGTTCGTGGATTTGCCAAACTTCTTGGTGTTTCGCCTTGCTTGGGATATAGTGTAATAATTGGCGGCTGCGCTCACAGCAACGTAAAGCAATCGCGTGTTTTATCTTGTCGCTTAATTGCCTATAAATAACAGAAATAGTCTGTAAACTGTTAGGGGTTAACAATATTCCTGTGACATCTTCTTTTGCAATGACGCTAGAGGTCGCCACAAAATTTGAAAGCAAAGAAACTTCTCCGAAAATATCCCCCGTTTTTAGCGAAGCAATGTTCAGTTCAGTACCGCCAAAGATTTTCAACCAAACTTCAACGCTTCCTGACAGCAGGATATGCAAGCCCCGATGTTTAGTGGCTTGCGAAATAATGCGGGTCCCCGCTGGAGCGGAAAAAGGCTGTAAATAACTCATTAACTGTGCCAATTCTTCTGGCAACAAATCCGCAAATAAAGGTATCTCTTTGAATTTACTCTCTAAATTGTGCATACCGCCCACCTATATTCAAATTATATCTTAGAGTATATACCAAGATTTGAGATATTGTGGTTAACCCTCTCTATCCATTACATTTTTTTTAGGGCAACCCTTCTGAGGACCTATACTGCCAGGAGCAGGCCACCACAAGGGGGTTATGCTTTATGGCAAATCGGCATCTTTATCCTGCTTGTCTACCTTTACGGAATACGCTATGCTTGTGACCTTATGTTTACCCCCTTACATCATTTAAAGCAGCGTATTACCCACTCTCTCTGGGAAGCCGATCCCGGATACTTGCACCTACGACAAGGAACTCGCACTTTGTTGGCATCCATTATCACGCTGTTAGTTTGCTCTTGGCCCGGACTGTATACGCGCGTATTGGCTGGTTTTGCAGCCGGATTAGTTTGCCAGGGAATCAGCGGCATCAATATAACCGCACAAAAAAAGACCTTTACCATTGCAACCACAGCCTTGTTAGCTTATTTTTCCCTGATATCCTATGTGAGTCCCTATCCTCTAGTAATAGCAATCGTTATCATTTGCGCAAGTTTTAGCGTTTTTGCTCTACGGGCCCTAGGCCCCCGTTATGCCCTCTTTCCTTTATTCGTTTGGATTATGGGATTTATGACCAGCCTCTTCCCCAGCGCCACAGGTACTGATTTTATAATGCGCTTAGGCTGCATCGCCTTGGGTTGTGGCATTTCTTTTTTAGTTTATTTTTATTTATTGCCGCCGCGCCCTTTATCTTATTTTTTCGAAAATATTCGCTATTTTATCATCCTAGTGCATACCCGCAGTTTAACCTTAGAAAGGCAACTGCATCAACCCAATCCTTTTAAAGGAAAAGAAAAATACTCTTTAACATTACGTTACTCTTTAAGAAAATATTACCTGCACAATCAAACCATTTTAGCTTCATTTGAAGTGGCAGATTTCACCCGAAAAAATTTATTTTTGTCGTTGCTGGCGAGCCACTATTTAGCAGGGAAAGCTTTGTTAATGCTGCAGGATAATCTCATTACCTTAGCGCGGGGCATTTTAATTGAAGACGATCAAATTAAAATAGCGCTTTGTCAAAGCTTAAAAGAGCTCAGCGCTTTTACGCAGAATATAGACGTGCGGGCAAGTTCACTCAAAGTTATTCTAAAAGATAGAACCCTTACTTGCCTTAAAAGTGTTAGCACCTTAAAAGAACTATTGGAAAAGTCCACCTTAAATACTGTCGATTTAGTACCTTTGTACCAGTTCATTAACAGTCTTAATGAATTATGCGATTGTTTATGCGCGTTTGCACAAGAACCCATCTTAGAGGCAGAAGAAGCCAGTTATGCTCAATAATGCTCATTTTCGTCTAGGGTTACAAGCCGCCATTGCCATGGCCATTGCTTTAAACATACAACATTTTTATCATTTTGAACGGTCTTACTGGTCTGTGTTCACCAGTATGATTTTATTTTCCCAGACTTTGGGCAGCAGCATTAAAAGATCATTAGAACGCATCGTTATGACTATTTTTGGCGGCAGCCTTGCCACTGGACTTTATCTACTGATGCCTACAGAACAGTTTCCTATCGTAACGATCATCCTTTGCAGTGTGTTTTTTCAAATTTGTTTTTTACAACGTTTCTACTTGGGCTCAGCTTTTTTCGCTTCCGTTTTTGTCGTTTTCTTTTTCGCTTTGGTACAATCTTGGAGCGTGCATTTATTGATGGTGCGTATAATAGAAACCATATTGGGTGCAGCCATTACATTATTATGTAGCTTTTTAATCTTTCCTATTAAAACCGAAGAAACGCTGCTGGCTAAAATCCCCTTGTTTATAGCCGATGCCCGAGCTTTGTCGGATCAAATATTAGAAACCTTGTTCTCGCCGCAGGCAAACTCCAAGATCATGTTGAAAAGGGCAAATGCCTGCCTTGTATTGTTGTCTGAATTAGATCAAGAGTATGCGCATTTAGGATATGAATTGGGACGGCATCACAGCAAAAAAGAAATCAAACACACTTTAAAGGCATTGAGCTATTTTTACCATTATCTCAGCGGTGCAGCCTCCTGGTTATTGCATTTACAGGATAGATCCTTATTTTTAGTATTAAAAGACGAATTGCGCGCACTATTGGATGCTGCCCTAGAGGATTTAAGCGACATTAACACAGCGCTTATTGCCGAAAAAAGGATTGTATTTAGTCCCGCATTTTCAATGCGATATGACATTTTACAGCAAAAAGCGGCTACGTTAGCGCAAAATCCCGTCTATAGCCGCCAAGCCTGGCTAGATTACTATGCCTTATGCCATTTTTTAAAGAGCATGGATCAGGCGCTTAGAGTATTGGCAAAGTAATCAACAACATGGTATAATTATAATGTATAGGGGGCGACCTGGTTTCGACGTGGGTTGCAAAACCTAAGGCGCATGTCGAGGATGTAGCTCACCTCGTAAATCACGCTGCAATTAAAGTAATCGCAAACGACGAAAACTTTTACGCTGTTGCCGCTGCTTAGTCAGTGGCTTGCTGCTTAAAACACAGCACGGCGCCAGCACCCTAGCCCGCCTGTGGGCTTACGGTGAGGGTAATACAATACAGGACCGCTGACGAAAGTATGCCCTACTGAGTCAGTTAAATTTAGGGCTTCGCTGCTGAGGATCCTGCCGATTGGAGCCTAAGTAGTCAAATTAAATAATACGGCTAAACATGTAGTGCTAAGGGCGGAGAATTTACGGACGCGGGTTCAATTCCCGCCGCCTCCACCAAATAAAAAAGTAGACCCACCGGGTCTATTTTTTTATTTGGTGATGTCGCTAGATGTGAAATCGCATCCGGTACCGACGCAGGGCGAGCTGGAAGTAGGCGAAACAACGTTTCGCCCCAGCGAGCGCCGAAGTCAGGATGGCGGAGGCTTGCGAGCAATGCACGATTGCATTGCGATGCAAGAATTTCCGCCACCTCCACCAAATGAAGATTCTATTAAAAGTGATAGCCGTCGCATTTAGAGAAATATGCCTTTTCTATAGTCGCTCGTGGCCAAGGAAAAGGCACAAAAATTAGTCCTGATTATCTACATACCATACTGCCTACTGAATTGGGCATCGGCTAGCTGTAGGCTGCTGAATCATTTGCAACAAATTCTTTGCGCTGCTTTCATGACAAATCTCAGGACAAGCTCTTGTAAGCTCCCCCATGGCCTTTATAATTTCTGCTGGTGACGATTCAGGAGTAATGTGGTATGTTTTTTGAAAGGTTCGCAACGCATCATAAACCGGTTTAGTTGTCTTAAAAAAAGTATTGGTAGCTATATCTTGATACAGGGCTTCTGTTGTTTTATTCAGTTCTAATAAAAATTCTTCAGTAGTAAAGTTATTTTTACTAGTCGCATGCCCTCTGCTCGTAGAGAAGGGTTTTTGGCTGTTACTAGGAACAAAGGCATTTGGATATTTATTGTGTGCAATTTGTTCAGCAAATTGCACAAATAATTTTTCTATATTATAATTTTCTTTTGCGCTGGTTTCTATATACTGGCAGCGTAACGAATCAGCGTAAGCCTTAGCCCGTTCATAATCCACTACTCGCTTTGCGCCTAAATCACTTTTGGTACCAACAAGAATTTTTTGAAACCCTGGGGCTGCGTTACGCGTTGCTGCCTTTAAATTTTCTTCAATATTTCGAAAACTTACCTCATTAGTAATATCGAATAGAAGAACAATACCGTCTGCTCGCTGATAATATTGTGACACAAAAGTTCTATACCTATCCTCCCCTGCGCTATCCCATATTTGCAATTTTGCAGCTTTCTCATCCTTGCCTATTGATATTGTTGTGAACTTAAAATCTACCCCAATTGTAGAAATATAGCGATCTGTATAAGTACCATCTGTAAATCTTAGTAGTAAACAGGATTTACCAACGCTTGAATCACCCACTAAATGCAATATAAACATATAATCATAAGAACTGCTCACGGTGTACTCACTCATAATGTTGTTATTTATATAAATAAATTATATTCTTTCGTGCGTTTTCATCAGCGGCTCGCCTTAACGCCTTCACAATATGTGCGCATTCTACCCCATATCCATAGCAGTTTACCAAATATAATGTATAAAATATGTTCGATCATTGACTCAAGCAACTAAATAAAAACTATTGCCCATACCAATGATGTCATCACTATCAATCGTTTTATAGTAAAAACGTCCTAAAACATCTAATATGGGGAGCAGTATTAGATATTTTCGCCCAGGATCAATCCCTAATTGATAGATACCTCGGAACATCAATGCACATAAGATTATAAACTTATTCTCATTAGGGTATAAAATTAAGGGATACTCTACATTTTTGCTATCAAACAGTTCAAGTCCTTTGACGATTGTGCAAATTTGCGCTATCTTATGTGAGATATCTCTTATTTTAAAAAAGCGAGGCTGCCCCCATGACCAAAAAATTAATTAAAGTGCTACTTGTAGATGACCACCAATTAATTCGCTATAGTCTTAAGGAATCACTGAGCCATTCGGAAGATATTGAAATCATAGGCGACGTGGGCTCAGGTGAAGAAGCGATTGAATTTACCCGTTTACATCACCCCGACGTCATTCTTATGGATCTGCGGATGCCGGGCATGGGCGGCTTAAAAGCAACTGAACAAATTGCAGCGAATTATCCTGAAAGTCGGATATTGGTAGTAAGCTCTTGTGATGCCGCGCCTTACCCTGCTACTTTATTAGCAGCCGGTGCTATAGGCTTTGTAAGCAAAAACAGTGCTAACGATGAACTGATCAGCGCGGTGCGCGCGGTAGCCGATGGCATACAGTATTTGAGTCCAGAAGTGAAAAAAACTCTGAGCTTGAACAAGCCGGGTAACACGCCCTTTAGTGCTTTGTCTAACGAAGAATTGCGGGTAACCTTAATGTTAATTCGCGGTGAAAAAGGTAAGCACATTGCGGAAAAAATGCATATAGAACCCAAAACTGTATCTGCTTATCGTTCCCGCATTTATGGGAAGCTGAGTGTACGCACCGATGTAGCCTTGGCATTACTGGCGATACGGTACGGCATCGTCGATGAGGCCGCTATTCTTAAAAAATAAAGAAATTCAACATGCACTTAGTTCTCTATGGCTTCCGTATTTGTCCTTTCGTAGAAAAAGTCAACATACTGTTGGATGAAAAAAATATCCATGTCGAGCGCGTTTATGTCGACATTCGGAATAAACCGGACTGGTTCTTAAAAATATCTCCTTTAGGCAAGGTTCCTATATTACGGGTAGACGATGTACTGCTTTTTGAATCGACCGTGATTAATGATTTCCTGGATAGCCTATCTGCTGCCACTAGCCTGTATCCCACGAATACCATACAGAAACATCTGAACAAATCCTGGATAGAATGGGGTAGCACACTCATCCTTGCAACTTATGACATGACGCTGGCTAAAGACAAAGAAAGCTTTTTAGCAAAAAGACTTCTAGTTGAACAAAAATTATCAATTCTTCAAGAACAAGTTAAAAACAGCCCCTTCTTTAATGGCGAACATTTTTCGATGATCGACTTAACTTATGCGCCACTTTTTAAGCGTTTTGATAGGTTGATATATTTATACTCCATTGATCTTCTCGCTAACTACCCCACCTTAAAGCAGTGGTCAAAGAACGTTTTACAAAGACCCAGCGTTCACGCCGGTTTTATTGATAATTTTGATGAGGAGCTTAAGATTCTCCTAGATTTAAAGGGCAGTTATTTAGAAGAACAAAATAAAACCACACAAAAATTCGATCGGTCGATCTAAGTTATAGCCAATCTTTGCTATTTTTCCCCCTGTAAATAACAGCGTTGAATCTTATTTCATTAGGGCCTATAACCAGGGGGGTGTCGAAGCGAAAGAAGCAAAAAATGAATACAGCCAGGCAAAATATTAGAAAATTTGATAAGAATATCGGACAATATTGGACGAAAAGCTGCTAATATTTGGACCGCTTTATTCATTTTGCACCCGATACATCCAATGGCTACAGGCCCTTAACCTATCCTCATAATCTGCTATTAATTAACGGGTATTTCGTACTACGGCAAAATAAATCCCCCGATCCAAAATGCGATCGATCGGATCGGAAAAGTAGCCAATCTTTTCTTTTTTTTTCCACCTTTAATAAAAGTATTAAATACTATTCCCTTAAATTTCCTCTTCATCAAACTCCTGTCTAAAATCTCATAAATCTTTCCTCCCAAAATCAAAGCATTATAAAATTTATAAAAACATACTGCTTTTTGTAGCATCTTCCTTTATAATGCGTATCACAGTGCCACACTAGTGTTGGAATAAAACTAGGGCAAATTATGAAAAAATAGTAAACTAGACGGAGCGTCACCATGAGCAAAAAGCCAACCTTGAGGGAGCAGTTTGTCGAGGTCAGCCAGCGGGTTATAGCCGCTCGCCAAAATGCCTTGCAATCGGCCAACACCGTACTTCTTGATCTGTATTGGCAAATCGGCGAATACATCAGTAATAAAATCACCGCCGCTGAATGGGCGGAAAACGTGGTTGAACAATTAGCTCAGCACCTTGCGCACGCACAGCCTGTATTACGTGGCTTTACCTATATTAACCTGCTTAGAATGAGGCAGTTTTATGAAACTTATAAGGATCATAAAAAAGTCGCTGTATTGGTGAAACTCTTACCTTGGGCCCATCATCTGATTATTCTAAACCGAAGTAAAAGCGCTGAAGAAAGAGAATTTTATTTGCGTATGGCTTTACAGGAAGGTTGGAGTAGCCACGAGTTAGGATGTCAATTTAAATCAAACTTATTTGAACGAGTCGTTTTATTACCGCGCAAAGTGGTTCCCATGATGTTATACAACGCCAACGGAATCGCCGCCCCAGTAAGCGATGATTATATATTTGAATTTCTAGGGCTCCCTCCTGTACACACCGAAACCAATTTACGCCGCATGCTGGTTCAGAAGTTAAAATCTTTCTTTATTGAATTAGGGTATGATTTTTGTTTTATCCAATCTGAATTCCCCCTCCAGATCTCAGAGCAAGATTTTATACTAGACTTGTTGTTTTTTCATCGCGGCCTGAATGCTTTACTGGCCATTGAATTAAAGGTAGGTGAATTTGAACCCAGTCATTTAGAGCAATTATCATTCTATTTAAAAATTTTAAATGACAACGTTAAACAAACACATGAACAACCCAGTATTGGTTTATTAATATGCGTAAACAAAAAGGAGACTGTCATAGAGTATACTTTTCATAACACACTGCTTCCGACAGACATTGCAGAATGTAAGACTTATTTACCCAGCAGAAGGATGTTGCATACTAAATTGAATGAATTTTATATTGAAGAAGAAGATGCAGTCCTGGTATGACGAATAATAACGGTTAATACGCCGTTCTAGTTGCGAGGCTCACTGGAATACAATGCCAATACCTTATTCACAAAATCTGATTTTTCATTAGTATATTTTTCACGATCATACGTATATTGCTGAGCTAACTTTTTCTTCAATGCTTTATAGTCTCACGCCATCTCAGGATGAGCTATTAAATAATCTCTAAAACGGATTTTGCCTTACCAATGTTTTGAGCTAGGCTCAACAATATGAACATGATGCGTGCGCTTTTCGCCAAACGGCGGCATTCCTTTTACAAAAAACAACCGTTCCGGGTCAGGGTTTTCAGCCCAATATTGATAACCCAGTGCTTTCAATGGGTCTATGGCCATTTGTTTTATGGCAGGAAGAGACTCAACCGCAATTTGAATATCAATGATAGGTTTTGCTAAGGTGCCGGGAATAGCAGTACTGCCCACATGTTGAATGTCTACAATAATATTGGGTGGAAATGCCGCACGTAGTCTTTTAATCTCTGCCTTAGCCCTCTGTGGCCATTGCGGATCATAGGGAACAAGCTCAATGCCATCGTTAAGGGAATTATTCATATTTAAAATGCTCTAATTTCTATTCGATTGTAGCTGTTTTAACTGATTTTGCTTGAACTATCCAAACATTGATGCCCCCATTAGAATCACTTATACTGCTACTTATGATTATCTCGGAGATATTTATGAATAAACTTTTTGCTGTTTTACTAGGCGGACGGGCCGAAGGCTGTAATACTGAATTACATGACACGGTCTTTGTGGTTGGCGAGTCCTTAGAATCCTGTCAGCCACAATTAATCGCAAAATGGTTTGGTAGCACACATCGTTTACATATTGACTCCACGGTTGAACTAAATCAAGTGGATGGCTATGAAATTAGCTTAAGCCGGCAAAAACCCAATACAGAGAGCTTGAATTTATTTTTTGTGAACTTTGGTGGTTACAAACCCGGTGTCTTTGGTGAAATACATCAAGTACAATTTTATGTGGCCAAAACCAAAACACAAGCCTTATTGCGCGCACGCGAAGAATTGTGTTCAGGTTTGCATGAACAGCATTGTGATGATAATCTGCTTGTCGAAGACCTGCAATTAATTGATGTCATTGATAGTTTTTATATTCACCTTACTGCCGCCACCGAAAAGAAAGCCTTGGTTGTTGATTCTTATTATCGGAAGCTAAATATAGCAGCAGCCACAACTGGTGACAATTTGTCACCAGTTGCGTGATCCCAACCCTCTAACGACGGTCGCAATCGCCTCTATGGACTTCACAACTACGCGGACGGTTGCTGTGTTTGTCACAGCGATCCAAAGCATTTTGACGGGCGTCATTGTAATCATGCCCATCCGCGCCCCAGCGCTTATCGCGATAATCTGTGGCGGTACAATGCCAGTTATTTTTGCCGTTAAAAACATTAGGGGTAGGCACGGTAACTGTTGCATCTGCAAACGCACTGGGTACAGTTGTAAACCCCGCTATTAAAGCAGCCGCCAATAGCAAAGTTTTATTTTGTATAATTTTCATTTTTAGTCTCCTCTTAACTTTCATTACCCATAAAGGAGGTAGTATATACTATCCGGGTGTTTCCTGAAAAACCAAATATTTGTTCAAAATTAGTTCTAAACCTGTTTTTCTGTTTACTTTTTGGCTTTTTTATTGCTGTTAGGGTCGTTTTTCAGGTACTATTCACCTTCATTGTTGAAGGTTATCACCATGAACACTATACCGTCCCTACACGCCCTATTAGAACAAAAAAAATGGGTGATTCGCCTGTTACTGCTGGCTTCCATTGCAGCAGGTACAATGGCGTCGGATATGTATGTACCTTCATTACCGGCCATTGCCGAAAAACTACAAGTCTCCACCATAGCCGTTAAATGGACCCTCTCCATCTACCTCTTAGGTTTTGCCAGTCTTCAACTCGTGTACGGGCCGCTATCCGATCGCTTTGGCCGCAAACCCATTTTATTATGGGGCTTTGTGATCAGCTTTTTAGGAAGCTCTTTATGTGCTATTGCGATGAATATTAATGTATTGTTATTAGGCCGTTTTATTCAAGGCATGGGGATAGGTGCGGGTGCCACTTTGGGCCGTAGTATAGTCCAAGATTTGTATCACAATGACGAAGAAAAACTCTCTACCGCGATCTCTTCCATGATGGTGGTTTTTAGCATAGCGCCTATCATTGCCCCCGTCTTCGGCGGCTATTTGCAGCAATATTGGGGCTGGCATAGCGTATTCATTGTTTTTTGTGTTTATCTTAGCATAATAGGCACCCTGGTTTTTTTCCTTTTTCCAGAAACGCATTTAGCGAAAAATCCTCACGCCCTCCACTTATGCAAATTGTGGACCTTATATAAAAAGATGTTGTCTACACCTTCTTTTCTCATATTTACGTTATTAAGTGGTGTTTCCTTCGGCGGCATTTTGGCTTATTACGCCATCAGCCCTTTTTTATATCAAGCTCAATTGGGTTTAAGCGCAGTGCAATATGGTTGGTTGGCCTTAGCAACCGCTGTGGTGTTATTAATTAGCCGTGGTTTAAATATAGTCTTGGCAAAACGCTGGGCTATACCGACACGCTTGAAAATAGGTTTATGCTGTCTGTGGCTAGGGCCCTTTATCATGACCCTATTGGCTTTATTCCATCAGTTTAACATTGCCGTGATTTTGTTTCCCTATATGATTTTTATGCTGGGTTCAGGATTAGTCATGCCTAACGCTATGATCTCGGCAGTGAGTGAATTCAATCATGCCAAAGGCAGTGCTGCCGGACTCTATAGCCTATGTCAATTGACCGTTGTTTTTATTATCAGCGTTACCGCCAGCCATTTGCGGGAGCAAACACAAATAGGATTAGCTTTATTATTACTTATCACTACTGGTTTGGCGCAAGGCTTATATCTAGTGTGTCGTCGTTATTTAGGGGGTTAAGCGTTATGACAAAAAGGGCACTCATCAGTGTTTCAAATAAAACGGGTTTAATTGAATTGGCTAAAGTTCTGATCGATAACGGTGTAGAAATACTTTCTACAGGTGGCACAGCAGCTTACTTACGCGCCCAGCATTTACCCCTACGGGATGTGGCTGAATACACGCAATTCCCCGAGATCATGCAAGGCCGCGTTAAAACGCTACACCCTAAAGTTCATGGGGGTATTTTAGCGCGTTTACCTGAAGATAATGCCATCATGCAACAATTAGGAATAGATACTATCGATTACGTGATCGTGAATCTTTATCCTTTCCAAGAGACCATTACCAAAGAAGGTTGCACCCCGCAAGAAGCGATAGAAAATATTGATATAGGCGGCCCTACTTTAATTCGCGCTGCGGCAAAAAATAATGAGCGCGTCGCGGTATTTGTAGCCCCCAGCGATTATCCTCTACTAATAGAGGCACTCCAACGCAAAACTTCTTTATCTCCTGCTGATCGCTGGCAGTTAGCCGGCAAAGCTTTCTTTCACACAGCCGCATATGATCGTCTCATTGCGGATTATTTTTTACAAGATAAAAAAAGCGAAAACATTTTGCCCACTACCCTTCATTTTAGTTTAGAGCAAAAAAATAGTTTACGGTATGGGGAAAATAGCCATCAACAAGCAGGACTCTATGTTACAGCAGGAAATCATGGTAACGATACTTTAGCAATGAGTCCATTATTACAGGGCAAGGCTTTATCTTATAATAATTTGGCCGACAGCGATGCCGCTTGGGCTTGTCTTATTGCTTTAGGCACGGATAAAAAAGCTTGCGTGATTGTCAAACACGCCAATCCTTGTGGGGTTGCCAAAGCAGACTCCCTTACTCAAGCGTATCAAAAAGCCTATGCGGCTGACTCCACTTCAGCTTTCGGTGGCATCATCGCACTAAACGATACTCTCGATTCGGCCTTAGCACAAACTATTTTAGAGCAACAATTTGTAGAAGTGATTTTAGCGCCACATTTTGAGGCGGCGGCGCTAGCCCTTCTACAAAAAAAACCCAATATACGCTGCTTGCAAGTAGCACTGCGCGCACAAAGACCCTCCTATGAATTAAAAGCAATTTCTGGCGGTTATTTAGTGCAAACTGTGGATACTCCCTTGTGGCCCAACGATACGATGAAAGTGGTGACAACGTTATCGCCCACCGCAGAGCAATGGCAAGATTTAAAATTTGCCTGGGGCGTAGCTAAATATGTTAAATCCAATGCTATCGTTTACGCAGCGCATGAACAAACGCTGGGCATAGGTGCAGGACAAATGAGCCGCATCGACAGCGCACGTATCGCCGCCCTTAAAGCTAAAGACGCGCAATTCAGTTTACAAGGTGCGGTGATGGCATCGGATGCTTTTTTCCCTTTTAGCGATAGTTTAGAAAGCGCACATGCTGCAGGCATCACCGCCATCATTCAACCCGGCGGTGCCATGCGCGATGAAGAAATTATTGCACGGGCCAATGAATTAAAGCTAGCCATGGTTTTCACCGGCATGCGACATTTTAAACATTAGGAATAAATATGAAAGTATTGATTATCGGTCAAGGGGGCCGTGAACATGCCTTAGCGTGGAAATTTAAACAATCTAAAGAAGTCACGCAAATTTTTGTAGCGCCTGGCAATGCGGGCACGGCATTGGAGCCTGGCATTGAAAATATTGCTATCGCGGCTACGGATGTAGGGCAATTATTAAAATTTGCTCTAACACAACAAATTGACTTAACCATTGTCGGTCCCGAAGCACCGTTGGCTGCCGGTATAGTCGATGCGTTTCAAGACCAAGGCTTAGCGATTTTTGGCCCTACACAAAAAGCCGCTCAATTAGAAACGTCTAAAGTGTTTAGCAAGAACTTTATGGCAAAACACCATATCCCCACAGCCCCTTTCGCCACTTTCAGCAATAAAGACAAGGCAAAAGCCTATGCGCACAATCACCCTTTACCACTGGTGGTGAAAGCTTCTGGCTTAATGGCAGGCAAAGGAGTTGTGATCTGTAACAATGAAATAGAAGCCATCGCCGCGATAGATACTCTACTTAATGGGAAAAACAGTGAAATTGTTATTGAAGCCTTTTTACAAGGCGAAGAAGTGAGCTTTATAGTCATGACCGATGGCGAACACATTGTGCCCTTAGCAACCAGCCAAGATCACAAACGTCGTGATGATGGCGATTTGGGCCCGAATACCGGCGGTATGGGGGCCTATTCCCCTGTTTCTTGGGTAAGGCCCGTATTAGAACAAAAAATATTGGAAACCGTTATACGCCCCACTTTAAAAGCGTTGCAAAAAGAAAATACACCTTACTGCGGCTTTCTTTATGCAGGCTTGATGATTACCCCACAGGACGACTACTACGTATTAGAGTTTAACTGCCGGTTAGGAGACCCTGAAACTCAAGCACTGTTGCCGCGCTTAAAAAGTGATCTTTTTACACTTTGTTGGGCAGCAACCCATAGCCAACTGCTAGACAAGAGTGTAGAATGGGATGAACGAGTGGTGGTGTCCATAGTGCTTTGTGCACAAGGATACCCAGGCCCAGTTAAAACCGGTGATTCGGTTAATAACTACGCGAGCGACTGTACTGAAGATGTTAAATGCTTTGTTTCTGGCGCAACCCGCCATGAGCAACAATTAATTACTTCCGGCGGCCGTGTGTTATGTATTAGCGCGTTGGGCCAGACGGTGCATGAAGCACAATCTAAAGCACTCTATTGGGCAGAGCAGGTCGATTGGCCTGGAAAGTTTTACCGTAAGGATATTGGTTGGCGAGCTGTTGCGAGGGAATGATATGACCCAACAAGTGAATACCCCAAGAGATATAGATCGATTACTCAGCAAGGAAGCGCAAGCGTTATTAAAAAATCGCAGCGTTGTGTCGTCACGACAACAAAGCTTAAAAGACATTACCCAAAATGGGCAACCCTTAAGCGCCTTGCAAAAACGTTACAAATCAAAAACTTTTATACCCGAACACGGTATTAACCCATTGGCTGCAGCTGCCAGTGCCTTATTTTCTCTAGTCAGTCGATTCCGACAAATCAGCGATTATCCCAAAATAAACGAATTGCACGCCAATTTAGTTCATGAAGTAAATGCTTTTATCTGGGGAGCACAACGTCGCTCCTATAGTGATGATGAAGTATTGGTTGCACGATATGCCATTTGCGCCACCTTAGATGAAACCATTCAAAATACCGCTTGGGGCAAAGAAGCGAAATGGCATGAAAACAATTTGTTGTCTTATTTCCAAGGAGAGGCTTGGGGCGGCGAACGATTCTTTATTATTTTAGAAAAATTACGCGAGCATCCTCAAACCTATATTGATTTGTTAGAGTTTAGCTATCTCTGTCTTTCTAGCGGTTTTGAAGGGCAATTTCGTGTGTTTGAAAATGGTAAACTGCAGTTACAAGCTATTGTAGACGACTTATATCAACTCATTCGTAAGCAACGACGCTATTATTCACATCAACTCAGCCACAGACAAGAGCCTTATAAACGACTAACGGCTAAACCTCCTGTGTTATCCCCTTTGTGGATCATTTTATTAGTGTCTGCGGCGGTATTACTGGTTTCTTATTGTGGCGCTGGTTACCTTGTTCATAACACATCAGAGCCACTGTATTCAGCTCTAGATGAAATAAACCCAGCAGCCATAGAGCCGCCAACGGAGGGTGTAAAATGAAAATCCCCAGCATAGAAGAAAAAGCAAAACCGCAAATTAAATTTGCCACAGAACTCACCGTATTACAAAAAACTTTTGCGGGAGCCATGGAATTCTTAAAAAACACTAAGATTGATTCGAATCCCAAAGGGAAAACATTATTTGATTTACCCTGGTTTTTAGTATTGGGAGGGCCGCATACAGGAAAGTCCTCCATGTTGGCACATTCTAGCTTAAATTTCATTTTAACCAAAAAATCAACTATGCCTGGTCACATCATTCCCACCACGCGCCATTGTGATTTATGGGTGTCGCGCGAAGCTGTTTTTTTCGATACTTCCGGGCAATTTACTCTACACGATGCAGCCAATCAAGGTGGCGCACAATTATGGGAAAGTTTTTTAGAATTATTGTTTGAAGAAAAAAGGGATC
This sequence comes from Gammaproteobacteria bacterium, assembly GCA_021156165.1. Taxonomy (GTDB): domain Bacteria; phylum Pseudomonadota; class Gammaproteobacteria; order UBA1113; family UBA1113; genus VFKP01. The sequence goes on from JAJNBM010000002.1 coordinate 30,984, forward strand.
CCCTACAAGGGATTATCTTAACTTTGAGCCTAGAACGCTTGGCCTTACAAAGTAAAGAAGAACAATCCTGGCATTTCCAAAACATTTCCGAACGTCTTAGTGAATTAAAAACACAACAAAAATACACGGCACCCATCTACCTACTGTTGACCAAAGCCGATTGTCTCGCTGGATTTAGCGAATATTTTGACGATCTCTCCCCAGAAGAACGTGAGCAACCTTGGGGGTTAAGCTTCAATGAAGACGAATTAAGTTCGTCACAAACACTATTAGATAGCTTTACTTTAAAATTTAATGGCTTAATCCAAAACTTAAATGAACGTTTAATGGCAAGATTACACAGCGAACGCGATTGGCAGCGCCGCGCTTCTATTAAGGATTTCCCATTACAGATTGAAAGTCTCAAAAAAACATTAAGCTATTTTCTGCATAAACAGCTGGATAATTTCACCCTCCTCTCTACTTTTGTATTAAGAGGCATTTATTTTACCAGTGCTGTCCCGGAAGAACATGTTATTGATCGCTTATTAAAGCCCTTATCACAAGGCTTCTCTCTCACCCACTATACACGCCCCTTGTTGGCTCCGCAAAGACAAGTGGGCGAATCGTTTTTTATAAAGAATTTATTTAAAAAAGTAATCTTAAATGATCAAAGGGTATTTACTCTGCAAAAAAATATAACCGAGTTCAAAAATAAGCTGTGGCGCCGCCGCACCGTGTTAACAGCTATCGCCTGCACTCTCGTCGCTACTTTTGCTTATTGGGGTTACTATGTGGCCCACAATATCAATAACGTTGCCATTGCTGAAAAAGCCATTACGCGTTATCAATTTTTAGCAGCAGAAATGCCTAAAAATCTGTCGCCACAGCAGTCTTTCACCGCTTTAAATAGCCTATTTAGCATGCAGAACGCCATTGATAATGCCCGCCTACCTAAATTATTACAATGGGCTAGTCATAATAAAGATCTTTCTGCTGAACAGAAAGTAACGGTGACTAAAAGTTTGCAGAAAATACTTTCTAGTCAATTAGCGCAAATATTGCAGCAAGAATTAAAGCAAAAAAACCTTTCAGCAGCCACCCTATATGGCGCATTAAAAACCTATCAAGCTATTAATGCTCCACAGCAATTTGAAAAAAATTATGCTCAGAATTGGCTAATTCAATATTGGCAGGAAACTTTTCACCTTAACGAAAAAGAAGTGCACACACTAAAAGGGCAATTAAAAAGTTTATCTTCCTTGCCTAAGGTTACGCTGGCTCCTCATCTATTGACACAAGCTTATGACAACTTATTGCAACTTCCTCCCGAAAAACTGGCGAATGCGATAGTCAGTAGCGATTATGCTTTAGCCCATCCACCCTTAATCATAAAATTACCCACCCCACAAACCTTATTTCAATTTAAGCACGATGCAAATAATTACAACATTCCGGCGGAGTTTACCAAAGAAAATTTTATGGCCATCTATGATCATGAACTGCCCAATAGCCTAAAGCAATTGAAAAATGGGAACCCCGTTTTAAAAGGACAAATTTTACCCGCTTTTGATGAAAATGAAACCCTGCAAAAAGCGCGTGAAAATTATATGGCTCAATACACGGCTACTTGGCAACCCGTAGCGCAATCCATTCAGCTAAAAGACAGCACTAATTTAAATGAAATACAAGCATCCCTAAGCCAAATATTAGATGCACGCTCCGCGCTATCCGTACTCCTAACGGCAATACGCGACAATACTAACGTACTGTATCAAGGTATGCCCACCCCTATTAGCTTGGCCTTTGAAAACGCCACCTTATCGTCTGCCGCTACCTTGAATAAAGATTGGTATCATGATTTAAACCGTTTAAACCATTTAATTAATAATGTGAATACCTCAGCCCATCCCGCTGAAAAAGCCTTTTCATTAGCGCAATATCGCATGACGCATATGAAAGAAGTCGATATTTTTTCAGATCTAGGTGATAAATCAGCTTCGTTGCCACCTGTATGGAAAAGTTGGTCACAGCAGCTGACTACACAAGCTTGGTTGGGTTTATTGCAGAAAAGCCAAGATTACATTGAGGGCGCGTGGCAGGAACAAGTTTGGCCAATGTATGATAAAAATATTGCGCATCATTTTCCCATAGATATGAATGCCCAGGCAGAGATTACCTCCCATGATTTTGAGTCTTTCTTTGCGCCTAAAGGAACTTTTAACCTCTACCTGACGCAATATTTAGACGCGTTCATAGACAAAACTGATCCCACTCAATGGCAAACCAAAACACGCGATAATGCCGGACTTACTTTATCAGCAGATACACTGCAAGCTTTACGGCAAACAGCGCTCATTACACAATTATTTTTTAATAACCAACCGCATCTTGCTACAGTACAATTAGCATTGGTCCCTACCTTGCCTAAAGATATTGATACAGTAACCATAGCCGCCAATGGCAATACCACCGTCTACAATCACCAAACCGCAGATCCGGTAACGCTGTCTTGGCCCCCTAGTGACAATAAGCTTGCTTTAAACATCACCCATAACACCGGCAAAACAGAGAGTTTTCAAGCGGATGGGCTCTGGGCTTGGGTAAAGTTGATCAATCTAGCCAAATTGCAGCCCCCTACCTCCACCACAGAAATTATTTTTAGTCTACCCGCAGAGGGCAAAGAACGCCTGCAATACACGCTGACCAGTTTGAACACGCCAATTAATCCCTTTGTTCCGGGTTTATTGCAGGGCGCAGTTTTGCCGGAAAAGATAGGAAATTAGGTAATTACTCCTTCCGCTCCCTGACGGTCATATCTTTATATCTAAGTCGCTCTGGGTCGTCATTGCGAGAATACCGTTTCGCAGTTCTGGTGCGAAAACACAGAATAAGTGACGGTATTCGAAGCAATCCAGGGAATGTTGAGCAATAAAAAGGTCATCTGTGTACAGAAGACTTAAAAAAGTGAGATTCTTGAACGGGGCACACTTTTAATCTCAGCCCGTATAAAGATACGCTTCTTTTTAATTTCTAGGATAAGACAACTACCTTCTTACCTTTTTAAGACTTCGTGGATTGCTTCGTCAACCGTTACTAACCTTGCTTGTGCGCGCAAGAATTATGAAACGGTTTCCTCGCAATGACGACCCATAAAGAGTAATTACTTTCTACTTGAATCTACTATAAATAAGCCATCATAGATAGCGCGTCTTGAACCCTTTTTTCCAGTAACGGATGCAATGCCGTTAGGCGCTTTTTTAACAAACAGTGTGGTTGAATTTCCCTGATCCATACTCATAGCAGATACAAGCTGCAATCCAAATAAGGTGGGTATTTTGTTATAAATAAAGTTAGCCATCTGGATAGAAGTCATACCGTATTCTTTATCTATGCCATCCACAGTGAAAAATAGCATGTGAGGATTATCTTGTTTATCTTTTGCTAAAATAACAGCGGCATTGGCACTAAATTCGAACGTCGATAAAATGCCTTCCCAGGTAATTTGGATTTGAGGCTTGCCCGCTATGGTTTGAATGAGTCCAGGGCCTGCACCAATCGCATTCACTGCATTGGCAGGGACTTCATCGTATTTCACCCGTTCAATACGCCATTGTTTGTGCGTCGCATCTTGAATGAGACTTGAACGCCCATTTTCTGCCAGCGTGCCGCCATCGCAGTTAGTAGAATAAACTTGATGATCAATAACCAGTAAGCCTTCACCGACATGTTTGGAAGTGTCTAGCGGAATATTGGGAGAACGTCTAATACAATTTTCATCAAGGCGATTCGCCCTCTTACGGAAGTAGCCGCCATTGATCCCTGCAACAGCATTGGGATATAATGCCGCTTGTTCTAGTAAAGTGCTGCGATACGCATTTTTAGCGTTTGCATCCCCTATCGTTGGCTTTATAAAAGTATTGGCATCAGCAAGATTAGCGTCAACAATATTCATCGTAAGCAAACCCGTCGCTCTAGATTGCTTTGAAAAACCCCAAGGATAAGTGCCTTGGCATTGCAATTTAGTCCAAGTAATATTGCCTTTGGTATTTAAAGGCTGTTGAATAAGCGGCGATGAACATTGCCAAGCATAATCCCGTTTGGCCAGTTGCGTGAGGATTAAGCTAATAGGCGATAACCCAGAAGGGCGTAAGTAAACCAATGCTATCGCTATCAAGGCAAATAGCAAGAGGACGATGAGACTTATTTTTAGAAGCGATTTAAATAGTTTCAAGTTAACGTCCTCTGTGCTTAATCATAATGCGGCTATAGTACCAAAAGAGAAACGTCTTGTACAATCATAACTCACAAAGAACGGGATGTGGTGACAACGTTACCCTTTTTGATTTCATTATCAATACCCCTTATAATAAAACTTATCCCCTAATAAAAGTAGACCTCTAATGCTAAACCTCCTACAAAATTGGCCTATTCTGGTGTTCCCTGCCTTATTGTTGCTTTTATTTTCTCTAGAAAAAAAACCGCGTTTTAGCAACAACCTACGGATTTTTATAAGTTTAATTTTAGGTATCCTTAGTGGCATGCTGTTAAATTATTTTCACTCCCATTTAACGCCTTTTAGCAATCAATTCATTGGCCAATCCTTAACCTTAGTCAGTGATGGTTATATGGAACTGTTACGCATGTTGGTATTGCCCTTAATATTGACATCTATTATTCATGCTTTTATTCATTTAGGCGATCACCCCGGTGAAATTATCGGTAAGTTACTTTCGCGCTCGGTAGGGTTACTCTTGCTATTAACAGCAGTGGCCTCGGCCCTAGGCATGGCCGTAGGCTTGTGGTTGCACGTAGGACAACAATTGTCTTTGCCCAGTGATGGCCCCATTCCCGCTCATCACTACACGGGCTTAGTCGATACGCTATTAGGTATGATCCCCAGTAATCCCATTGCCGCCATGAGCAACGACAATACCGTCGCTATTGCTATTTTCGCCTGCTTACTCGGTATCAGCGCTTTACAGATCTATAAAAAGGAAAGGCAGCATGCCGAAAATTTTAAAGATTTCATTACCTCAACTTTCCATATGGTTAAACAATTGGCGCGCTTAGTGATTCGTACTACCCCTTACGGTGTGTTAGCCTTACTGGCTAAAATCAGTAGTACTCAAGGCTTCCATACCTTAATAGGCATCGCTCATTATTTGATCGCTATTCACATCGCTGTCATTTTGGTATTTATATTACAAATCATTTTAATCGCTCTCTTCGCACGCCTATCCCCCTGGGCTTATTTGAAAAAAGCCTACCCTACTTTATTGGTTGCTTTCACGACTCGTTCTAGTTTTGGATGCTTACCGTTAAGCGAAGAAACCTTACACGATCGCTTCAAAGTGTCGCAGCTCACGGCAAGTTTTGTACCCAGCATGGGTGCCACCTTGGGCATGAGTGCTTGTGCCGGTGTCTTCCCTGCGATGTTAGTAGTGATGGCCTTAGCAGTAACCCACCAACCGATGACTGTTTCTATTTTCCTAATGGTGATGTTTATCAATACCATCGCCTCACTGGGCATTTCCGGTATTCCAGGTACTGCTTTTGTGGCCGCAACCGTAACCTTAACCGCTATGGGATTGCCCTATGCCGTAGTGGGTTTGGTGCAAGGGGTAGACAGCATTGTAGACATGAGCCGTACAGCAACCAATGTGAACGGCACTTTGGCAACGGCGATTATTGTGGATAGGGGACTGGTTCCGGCAAATGTTCCAACACCATCTCTATAGTCTTATCCATCGTTGCAGCATAATTCGATGAAAAAGTACCTTGGGCGCGATTGGCCACAATGACATTCACCGATAAAGCACGATGGCCCATCAATTGGCTTAAACCATAAATACCCGAAGTTTCCATTTCAAAATTAGTCACGCGTTCATTTTGATACCGAAACGCTCTTAATCTATCTAATAAACCTGTAAATCGTGGGACTAAACGCACTCGTCTTCCCTGTGGCGCATAAAATCCAGAGCAGGTTGCTGTCATGCCTGCGCCATCGACATACGGTGCATAATGTGCCAGTAATTCTTTGTCAGCAGAAGCTACATAAGGATGCAAACGTTCTTCAGCAAAAAAATCCGCCAATGCATCTTCTACTGGCTGATCCAGGGGCGCTGCGCTGGCGCGATAATATTCTAATAAATTGTCAAAGCCTATGGCGCGTGCCGATAAAAGGACGCTATCAACTTCTGTTTCGGCTTGCAAGGCCCCGCTTGTACCAATACGTATAAAAGTTAAAGAAGTTAATTTGTCTTTGATCCGCCGTGTTTTTAAATCCACATTCACTAAAGCATCCAATTCAGTTAAGACTATATCAATATTATCCGTGCTCATGCCGGTTGAAATCACTGTCAAATGATGTTTTCCTATCCAACCACTGTGCGTAATCATTTCACGGTTTTGTTGTCGCACTTCTATTTTATCAAAATGCTTTGACACTTTTTCTACCCGATTGGGATCCCCCACTAAAATAACCGTGGGCGCTAATTCCTCAGGCAATGAATTCAAATGATAAATGCGGCCATCGGCTGTTAAAATTAAGTCTGCTTCTGAAATATACATAATAGTTCCTCGTGCTTTACGCGGTTTTGCCGTAGGCGGGCCCCTGTGCCCACCTTAGGGCAGGCACGGGCGTCTGCCCCTACGATACCAATCTGTATGGTCTGTAGCCATTGGGTTTATCGGCTGCAAAATGAATAAAGCGGTCCAAATATTAGCAAATTTTCGTCAAATATAGCCCGATATTCTCTTCAAATTTACTAAAATTTTGCCCGGCTTTATTCATTTTTCGCTTCGACAAACCCAATGGCTACAGACCCTATTGTAATTTTAACAATTGCCAATAACGAGAGATCGCGTCTAAGGCGTCATCATTAATGTCGGTTTGAAAGTAACCCTGTGTTATAACTTTTGGACCGGGGAAAATCACCGCATTATTCGCCAGTGTAGGCGGTAAATACGCCAGCGCTGCCTGGTTTGCAGTGGGATAAAAGGTTTCTGTGACTTGTAATGCCGCTATTTTTGCTTGCATTACGTAGTTTAAAAATTTATAGGCATTCTCTTGGTGCGGGGCATTCTTAGGAATAACAAAGGAATCCACCCAAATTACAAATTTGTCTTTAGGATAGATAAATTCTATATCTGGGTTCTGCAAGCTTGCTTTATAGGCATCCGCGTTCCATGCCATGCCTATAGTGACATCTTCATCTACCAACAGCGAGGGCACAGAGCTACTATTGTACAGACGTACATTAGGCAATAAAGCCACCAAGTTTTGATACGCATCTTGCAAATGCTGCAAATTATTTTCGTTAGGAGAATAGCCCAAAGTCATTAGGCCTACATTAAATACTTCTCGAGGATCATTTAACAACAACAGGGAATCGCGATATTTAGGAGACCACAGATCCGTCCATTTTTCAATTTTATCGTGGGGATAGTACTTACGATTGACAAAAATGCCTGTTAAACCCCACACCCAGGGAATGCTGTATTCGCCTTTAGGATCGTAATCGGGATGGGTAAACGCCGGATTTAAGTTTTTATAATTAGACAAACGGCTCGTATCGATTTTTTCTATCATATCTTCGCGCGCCATCCGAGTAATATAATAGCTAGACGGTTCCACTACATCGTATTGCGTATCCTTACTCGCTGCCTTCATTTTCGCATACAATACTTCATTGCTGTCGAAGGTAGAATAGTTGACTTTAATGCCCGTGTCTTGTTGAAATTGCTGAACTATTTTAGGTGATAATTCTTGGGACCATGCAGAGACATTGACCACATTGTCGTCGGCCATGGCTGTGGTACAAAATAAGCTTAGACTTAAAAATAATCCTTTGTATCCAATACGCTTCAAGGTGCGTATTATCCCGTAGGGGTAACCTCCGGTGGTTGCTCCTCTAGGGCAGGCACGGGGGCCTGCCCCTATGCTCTTTACGAAAGGTATTTTCATATCTTCTTCTGCCTCGTGACCCATTGTGACAAACAAACCAATAGCAACGTCAGTCCAAACAATAAACTACACAGTGCATTCAATTCTACATTAACCCCTAAGCGGGCTAAGCCAAAAATCTTGATGGGTAAGATTTCAAAACCAGGGCCTGAAACAAAATAGCTAATGACGATATCATCGAAAGACAAGGCAAAGCATAACAAGGCCCCTGAAATAAGTGCTGGCAATAGTATAGGCACAATAATATGCCAGAAAGTCTGCAATTCACTGGCGCCCAAATCACTGGCGGCAGCAAAAATATTGGGATCGATGCTTTTTGCGCGGCTATACACAATAACCACCACGAAGGGGATACAAAAAGTAACATGAGCGATGTACAAGGACAAAAAGCCTAAGGACAAACCACTTAAGGAGAATAAGATTAACAACGCAATACCCAGTACAATATCGGGCGTGATAATAATTACAAACAGCAGCCCTTCTAACATATTTTTACCGCGGAAACGATATCGATATAAACTAATCGCTGCCAAAGTGCCAATAAACAGTGCCGAAGCCGTTGCCGCTATCGCTAAGTACAGCGAATGCCATACTGCAATCCATAAATTGCTGTCATGCAACACTTCCTTATACCAATTTAAGGTAAAACCATGCCACAGCATAGAAAATACCGCATTATTAAAAGAATAGACGATCAGCGTGCCTATAGGAATATATAAAAAAAGATAAATGAGTGCTAAATAAGAGAACCTAAATGACCGATTCATAGTTGATCCCTTTATTGCTACTCTTGAATTTGTATATCAATAACCCTATTGCCATAATCACCGTCAACAATACGCTGGTGGCAGCACCCCGCGGCCAGTTATTGGCCATTAAGAATTGATCTTCAATCAGATTTCCCAATAACAAAGCCTTAGCACCCCCTAATAGATCGGAGATAAAAAATAAGGTCATAGCAGGTAAAAATACTAAAGTACAACCGCCCGCAATACCGGGTATACTGAGTGGAATAATCACTTTACGGAAAATAGTGGTGTACTTTGCGCCTAAGTCTTTGGCCGCCTCAATTAAAGAAACATCGAAACGCTCTAGATTCACATAAATAGGTAAAATCATAAAAGGTAATAAATTATAAATTAGGCCTATGCCCACGGCCGTATTGGTAAATAAAAGTTGTAAAGGCTCATGAATTAAACCCATGGCCAACAAAGCGGTATTCACTAACCCCTTCGTTTTCAATAGACTCATCATGGCATAGGTGCGTACTATCGAGCTGGTCCAAAATGGCAGCAACAATAACAACAACGCCGTATTTTGTAGCCTTTCTGGCAACCTGGAAATAATGTAGGCAAAAGGATACCCCAAGAGCAAACAGACCGCTGTTACCATAGACGCAATGTAAAAAGATTTCAGAAATATTTTAAAGAAAATAGGGTCGAATAAATCTACATAATTTTGCAAGGTAAAGTGCCATAAAGCGATGTGGTCGGGATCGTGTTCTGAAAAACTCATCACCACCATAACTAAAAAAGACAATAAGCCAAAGATACATAGCCAGCTGGTAATCAACCCTACCGAAAAATATTGAAACTTATGCTTCATAATAAACATCCACGTTCTTTTCAGGAAAGCCCAGATTGGACGCATCTTGCCCGTAATTTTTCGGTGAAAAATGCTCATTTAAACTCCGCTTTTTCAACTCAAAATTACAGTCAACCTGCCTTCCAATCTGGGCTTTGGAGTATTTGTAGATGAAAGAATAATTATGCTTCATAGGGCAGTACCACCTCCCAGCCTATAGGCCAATTGACCCATACGGATTCGCCTATGATATAGGTAACATCTTCGCCATTGTCTTCGTCGAAAAATTCAGTGACCGACAACAATTTGCCATCGGGTAATTTAATGATTAAATCAACCGTAGTCCCTTTGTAAATAACCTCGTTCACCATGGCAGGAAACATCATGCTGATGTCATCAATTTCAGAGCGATGATACACTCGCGTGTCTTCCGGTCTTATCAGCAAATGAATTTTATCGCCGCTTTTAAATTGACTGCAGTTCTCTAATTCATATTGAATGTCTTGCACCGTAACTTTAATGGTTTTATCATTTGCTTCATCAATCACCACATCAAAAATATTACTTTCGCCGATAAAGGTTGCAACGGAAATACTTTTAGGATTTTCGTAAATATCGCGCGGCGTGCCTTGTTGTACCACGCGGCCTTGCTGTAACACGACAATGCTGTCCGACATAGATAAGGCTTCTTCTTGATCATGCGTCACGAATACAAAAGCAATGCCCAACTTACGCTGCAATTGTTTTAGTTCAATCTGCATATTTTTGCGTAAGCGGTAATCTAAAGAACTCAAGGGCTCATCCAGCAACAACACTATAGGCTCTTTGACTACGGCTCTAGCGATGGCCACGCGTTGTTGCTGGCCGCCGCTTAATTCATGTGGTTTGCGCCGCTCGTAATCAGACAACCGCACCATGCGCAACATTTCCGTAACACGTCGTGTAATTTCCTCTTCCGCTACGCCGTCGCAACGCAACCCAAAGGCCACATTGTCAAAAACGGTCATGTGAGGAAACAAGGCATAACTTTGAAAGACGGTATTGACATGCCGCTCTTGGGGTAACAAGTCTTTAGCGTCTTTGCCATTGATAATAATTTGACCCGAAGTAGGTTTTTCAAAACCTGCCAAGAGACGCAAGAGGGTGGTTTTACCACAACCCGAAGGGCCCAATAAGGTTAAAAATTCACCATCTTTAATATTGAGGTTAATATTTTGTAAGATCTGCTGCCCGCCATATGATTTAAAAATATCGCGAAGCTCTATAATGTTTTTTTCAGCCATGGCTCACCCTTAAAATAAATTAAAAAAGAATGATTTTATGCATTGAACGCCGATCTTGGGCCATAGCCGAGGATTTTACAGCGAAACAAGACCCCTTTTGCGCTCAATCCCTTCAGGATTAAGCCAAAAGGAACGCTTAAGGCGCTCATGCAACCCATGCAAAATACGGCATTTTAGGTTCTAGGTCAATAGTTTTAGTGAAAATTTTGTTATAATCTAACCACTACATAATTCATTTGAGGGGTTATCATGGGTAAACGCATTATTTTGTTTTTATTGACCAACTTGGCCGTCATAGTAGTGGCTTCGTTCATTTTAAATCTATTTGGGGTGACGCCTTATTTAACGCAAAAGGGCTTGAATTATCAGTCTTTATTCATCTTTGCCCTTATTTTTGGTTTTGCGGGCGCGATCATTTCTCTGCTTTTGTCCAAAACCATCGCCATTTACGGTTATGGCGTGAAACGCATCCAAAGCCCTAGCAGCAGCGAGGAAAGGCTATTATTTGCCACGGTGCAAAACTTGGCACAAAAGGCCAATATAGGTATGCCCGAAGTGGGTATTTACAATAGCCCCGAGCCCAACGCTTTTGCCACTGGCTGGAACAAAAACAAATCCTTAGTAGCAGTATCCACGGGTTTGTTACAAAACATGAATCAGCAAGAATTAAACGGCGTTCTGGGTCATGAGATTTCCCATATTGCCAATGGCGATATGGTGACGATGACTTTACTACAAGGTGTGTTGAATACCTTTGTCATCTTCTTTGCCCGCATCGTCGCTTTTGCCATTGCACAAGTTTTACAAAAAGATGAAGAAGGCGGCGGCATCAGTACCATGGCCTATTGGCTCATTAGTATGGTGTTTGAAATGGTATTTGGGATTTTGGCAAGTCTGGTGGTGTTGGCCTTTTCGCGTAGACGCGAATTCCGAGCCGATGCGGGTTCCGTGCGCTTAGTAAATAAAGCAAGCATGATAGCGGCTTTGCAACGTTTGCAACAAATCACCGCTGCGGCACCTGTAGACAATCGCGTTCCCTCAATGGCAGCATTTAAAATTTCGCATCAAAGCCGCTTTGGAAGATTGTTTGCAAGTCACCCCCCGCTGGAAGCGCGTATTGAAGCGTTGCAAAAGATGAATTGAAAATGGAATTGACGCTGTACGATGTTGGGTACGGGCAGCTACAAAAGTCTCGCTACTCTATTTGTGAAGGTCGCTCAGTTTGCAATGACATAAAATTACCCAAAATTAAAAACCTGTCCCTTAACCACAAAGCCTCTAAACCCATCGGCTTTGGCATCGGGTAGATCGCCAGGATTATAATGATATAACCACATTTTAGCGCGAATTTCAGGCGACAAGGTTAAGAGCTCGGCATAGCTGGCGTGTACACCGCTAGGTGCTTTTGTAGTTTCACAATCCTGAAAGATAATATCGGCCCATTCATAAAAATCACAAATTTGTGTCGGTGCAAATTGTGTGTCGGTGGTAATAAATACCTTCGTGTCATTAGCTGTAAAAATTAATCCGAAACTCGGCACTATTCTAAAACCATTCATCACGTGCATCGTTTGCACCGTTTGCAAGCTAAGTTTGTTCCATTTAAAAGGCTCATTCTCTTTTATAAGATGCACTTTAAAATAAGTATTTAAATTTGCAATACTGCCTTGTAAGGAAGTCATGCCACCGGACAGCACTTTCTCCCACAAAGGGGTCTCCAAAGAGTGGTGTATATATAAATTTGGCTGACTACAGGTGGGATCAAAATAGGAAGTAAAGCCCAACCATTCTAAACCGCCCGCATGATCGGCATGTAGGTGACTAATGTAAACATGGTGAATGTCTTTATAATTCATTCCTAACTCTGCTAAAGACAAGCGCGCATCGGAGCCGCAATCAATGAGCAGCTTAGAATCGTTATCATCCACCAATAGCATATTCGAATGATAATTACCACTATTTATCGTAAAGGCCGATCCTGTTCCTAAAAAAATGAGTCTCATCCTTTAAAACCTCACACTGTTATCCAATTAAAAAATCAGTGAAGTGCTTAAAAGGCACACTCCATGATTCCACTTCTTCTACCTGGGCACGAGGCGGTCCTTTCCACAACCACTCTTCTAATTGCTCTAAATTCTGTGTTTCACCACAGGCTACTACTTCCACCGAACCGTCTCCCAAATTGAAGACTCGCCCGGTTAAATTCAATGCCAGCGCTTGTTGTTGCGCCGCGCGCCGGTAAAAAACTCCTTGCACTTTACCTGTAACTTTATAGTGTCTACATTCTTTACTCATACTCAACCCATATTCAACTTTTCTTTATTAGACTTAGGGCGATATATTCGCCAATTCATTCGTGCTATGTACCATCGCATCAATAATGGGAGCCTCCGTAAGAGCATGACCCGCATCGCGAATAATTTTCAGCTTCGATTTTGGCCAAGCTTTATGTAATTCCCAAGCATTTCCTAATAGACAAACCATATCATAACGACCATGAATAATGGTACCTGGAATATCTGCTAAAACCCCAGCATTAGTCAAGATCTCATTGTTCTTTAAAAAGCAATTTTGTCTAAAGTAATGACAACTGATGCGCGCTAATGAATTGGCGTGCGGCGGCTCTGTAAAATGATCAATACGCTTTTGCTGTGGCTCTAAGGTAGTGGCGCGCCCTTCCCACGATGCCCAAGCCTTAGCGGCAACCCGACGTATTAAATCATCAGTTCCCGTTAAACGCTCATAATAAGCGTTTAAGAGATCTTTGCGCTCATTTTCTGGGATCGGCGCTACAAAGGATTCCCAATAATCCGGGAAAATAAGGCGAGTACCGTCGCTAAAAAACCAATTGATATCTTCTTTTCGGCCTAAGAAAATACTCCACAATAATAATGAACGGACCCGCTGCGGATACTTCTCAGCATATAACAGTGCCAACAAACTACCCCAGCCGCCACCCGCGACCAGAAAGCGGTCGATTTGCAGGGTTTTGCGTATGGCTTCGATATCGTGGAGTAAGTCTTGAGTAGTATTATTTTCTAAAGAAGCCAGTGGCACCGATTGGCCGCAGCCACGCTGGTCAAATAGAATGATGCGATAACGCTCGGGATCAAATAAGCGGCGATGCAAGGTTTCAGAAAACCCCCCCGGCCCACCGTGTATCACTACAGCAGGAATACCATAGGGATTTCCAGATTCTTCCGCATAAAGCTGATGCCCCCCGCTTACTGGGATAGTATAGGTTTCATTCACTTTAAGCGGCGGGTAATACGTATACATACCTCTAACTCTTTAATTTACAAGTCATCTTACTATAATATAGGCAAAGATTCACAAATATGCTAGTTTTATGTTTTCCTTTACCTAATTATAGAGGGGAAAGAGGATGTAGAGATAAGCAAGACCCTTATATGCATTTTTTTTTATTGTTTTAATGTTAAAACTTACGCTAAATACACGTTTATCCGTCTTAACCCGCTTCTCTACCCTGGCGCTTACGGTCCGTTTCTTTTAACAATTTTTTACGCAAACGGATATGATGCGGAGTGACTTCCACCAATTCATCGTCATTAATAAACTCCAGTGCTTGCTCTAAAGTTAATTTTTGAGGCGGCGTTAACAAGATAGCGTCATCCGTGCCCGAGGCGCGAATATTAGTTAATTGCTTAGTCTTAGACACATTCACCACTAAGTCGTTGTCTCTAGAATGAAGGCCCACTATCATACCCTCATACACATCTACTTGGGGTCCTATAAACAAACGGCCGCGCTCCTGCAAGCCCCACAAAGCATACCCCACGGAAACACCGTTACCATTGACAATCAACACGCCATTTTTACGCGCCACAATCTTTCCAGGCTTAATAGGAGCATAGCGATCAAACACGTGATACATCAAACCTGAACCCGACGTAATGGTTAAAAATTCGCCATGAAAGCCAATTAAGCCGCGCGTAGGGATTTCATAGTCTAAGCGTACGCGCCCCTTGCCATCGGAATGCATGTTTTTAAGGTCGCCGCGCCGTAGCCCTAATTTTTCCATGACAGTACCTTGATGGGTTTCTTCTACGTCTACCGTCAATATTTCATAAGGCTCCATCAATTCGCCATTGATCTCTTTGACTATAACCTCCGGCCTAGATACCCCTAACTCGTACCCTTCGCGGCGCATATTTTCAATTAAAATGGATAAATGCAATTCACCCCGCCCTGAAACGCGAAAACGATCGGGATTTTCCGTGTCTTCCACACGTAAGGCCACATTGTGGATCAATTCGCGCGCCAAGCGGTCGCGAATCTGCCGGCTGGTTAAATATTTACCGTCACGGCCTGCAAAAGGCGAATTATTAACGCAAAAGGTCATGGTTACCGTGGGTTCATCGACTGACAAGGGTGGCAAAGTCTCAACCGCATTGGGATCACACAAAGTATCCGAAATGCCTAAACCTTCCATACCGGTTACGGCGACGATATCCCCCGCTAAAGCTTCCTCTGTTTCCACACGCTGTAAACCCAAATGGGTAAAGACTTGCAAAATACGACCATTGCGACTCTCGCCTTCGGCGTTGACTATAGCAACGGGCATATTGTTGCGCGCCCGACCGCGAGTAATCCGGCCTATGCCTATAGCGCCTACGTAACTGGAATAATCAATGCTGGAGATTTGCATTTGAAACGGGCCTTCTAAATCCACTGGCGGTGGCGACACTTTGTCGATAATAGTTTGAAATAAAGGCGTTAAATCAGTACCCGGTTTGTCTATATCCAAAGTAGCCGTGCCTAAAACGGCCGAAGTATATACGATAGGAAAATCCAATTGCGCATCGGTAGCACCCAGATCGACAAATAAATCGAAGACTTGATCCACAGCCCAATCGGGTCTAGCCCCTTCGCGATCGATCTTGTTGACGACCAGAATCGGCTTTAAACCTTGTAAAAACGCCTTTTGCGTGACAAAACGCGTTTGTGGCATAGGCCCATCCACCGCGTCTACCAATAACAGTACCGAATCGACCATAGACAAAATACGCTCCACCTCGCCGCCAAAATCAGCATGCCCGGGGGTGTCGACAATATTAATACGGTGATCCTGCCAATGAATGGCGGTATTCTTGGCCAAAATGGTAATACCGCGCTCTTTTTCCAGATCGTTGCTGTCCATAACGCGTTCTTCTATATCGCCGCGCGTCGATAAAGTGCCTGATTGCCGCAATAATTTATCGACTAAGGTCGTTTTGCCATGATCAACGTGGGCAATAATCGCGATATTGCGTAATTTATTTAAAAAATTCGTAGACATAAGATACGGTTAACTCCTGGAAAAATAATCTATTTTACCCTTCTTTCATGCAAAAACCTCAAAATTGGCTATGCTTAATAGTAGGGCTTAAGGTCCGGATTATACACGAAAATTAGAATGAAGCGAGGATTTTATCATGCAAGACATCGTTACCTATCCCACCTCCGTGGCACAATGGCAAGCTTTGATCAACGAAGCCACTGTCGATGCCCATATACGCTTAAATGAAGACTTGGAAAGCTATCTGGTTTTCCTGTTAATGCGTTTTAGTACCCAACCTAAAATGGCCCATAGCGTTTTGGCTCTAGATTTTTTATCAGCCTTTAACGACAATGCCATGGATAGGTCGGGACAATTACAACAAGTAGGAGACAAATGCTTGCTGTTGGCCGGATTATTTCCTGGCCGTGCCGAGCGTAAGCATGTACGCATCAGTTATTTTATTCATTTGGGACAAAGTGCTTACAGCAGCCTTTCTTCAGTCTCCTCCCTTAGCTGGGCCGCTTTATTTAATGACTTAAGTAACGCCTTCGTGCCTTTAACCGATGTACTGTTAACCGCCCGCAGTTTAAACCAAGGTTCTACTCTCACTCCCTTACAAGCAGAAGAATTGTACAGCGACACCCACAGCAGTGCCGCTAAGCGTACACTGCCGGAGGGAAGCGTGCTGGGACTCGGGGGTAAATCAGCAAAAAAGACGTGATTATAGGATAGGGTTACAGTGCTTTAAAGAATTAGACTATTTTTTGCTAATGCTTATACTACGGATACTAAGGCTTAGTTCGCCAGGCTATTCAGGCAGCTTCGAGCTAGCTCTATATCACGGCAAGTTTCTTTCTGGCATCTTGAAGTGTAATGGGTACATCAAGCACTAGGAGTGTAGCGCGCTTAAGCGAACCCTTCCGGAGAGGCGTTTAATAAGAAGTTATGGTCTCAACCCGCCTCCCTTTAAAAATTAAAACCCATCGCCAAGCCAGCGACCCGTTGTAAAGGACCAAAAATACCCTTATATTTTATAGATTGTTCCCCCGGTCTAAAGAAAAACGAAAAGCAACAAGAGCTAGATGAGCTCGCTCCATTAGAAGAATTAAAATTTAGCGGCTGCTCTTCATCTGTCGATACCGTGTCCAATTTAGGTTGTAATATCTCGCTGGCTCTCTTTTTAAATCCTGTAGCTAGATCTAATTGCGCTGGTAACTTATTCTGTCTATTCTCTTCCATCTTGAGTGCTACTAGGGCAGCAGCAGCATTGGTATTTGAAACAACCCCCGCTAAAAATATAATACTTTCCAAGAGCCTATACCACACAGTAGGATCCTCTGTCGCTTTCTCAAAAGCAACGGCTAATGCTCGCTCTGCCACTTCCCAGAATCCTGCCGCGGAGATAACCATCAATACAGCTCCTAGCCCATACAGAACGGGCGCGGAGCCAAATAAGCGGTTATAATGTTTAACATGCCACATTAAACTGTCATAGCTACCCATATAAAATGCGGCTTTAGTTAATCCTGAAATAGTACTTAATGCCCAAGCTACTTCTACTGGCCATTCACAGGTTTTAGTATAAAATATATAAGGTGAGCGCATGGTGGCGGCCCCAGCCAAAAGGGAGAATACAATACTTGCCCCAGTCGCGACCGTGCTCTTCCAAGAACTACCATCAGGTAGATTTGCTTCTTCACAAATGTTTTCTGCTAATCGCTTCAGCTGTTCTGGTGTAAGCGCCATAATCTCCTGATAAGATCGGGGAGAATGGCCACCTGGCATGCCGCTAAAACCTCCTGTTTGGCCCAAATCGTTTAATCTTTCACCTTGCTCTTCTACTGGCAGATTCTTCAATTCATAAAATATAGCTTCCAGCCTTCTCGATAATAATTTTCGGTCATCACCCGTAGTATATTTCTCATAGGCAAACTTCAGGCGTTCATGCTGTCCCCACACCCCATGAATATTAATTGGCAAAAGAAAACATAAAGACAATACACTTTCGATCTTGATGGCCAAAGTCGGCCACTCTTTTTCTAATGTCTCGGACATCAACACATTCATAGTTGTATCCGAAATATCTGTAGGCGCCGCAAAAAGTAAATAAGGTAACAAGGGCAAATAAGCCCTAAGTGAATTTTGAGTCCTAAGCTTTTGTAAAAAATCCCAAACTTTAAGCCAACTAAAATAGCGTAACACACTATTTGCGGCAATGGTGAACATAGGTAGGCCCCACAGCGCGGCCTTAGTCAGAATAGTAATAGCCAATTGTGATTGTGCTTCAGTGTCCTGCCCATCGCTGATAATATCATCCGGCTCATAGCCCATAGCCATTAAAGCTTGTTTTATAACGTCTTGCGCTGCATACATTGTAGATATAGAAGAAAACAAGCTCAACAGAGGAGGAAGACTCGACACCACATAGTCCTTCCATATGCGCGTCTGTGCGCTGCTGTTATAGGCAACGCTAATTTGTCCTATTGAAATATTAGCAGAGCTATTATTAGATCCACTCTCCCTTTCGGAAAAATCTAGTGGGAGGTCCTTATTGACGGAGTAAATTTCTCTTATTGGAGTACTATCAGAGCCATCCGATCCACTATCCGTTCCGGAAAAATCTGAGTTAAGTTCGTATGCGTGTTTAGCCATAATATTATCCTCATTTTTAAGTTATTATTATTTTTGCAAAAAAATCCCTCTGTGATTATTTAAAACCAATTCTAGTTTAGAAAACATCCATTTAAATGCGTTATTGCGTTACAGAAAAATTAATTGTTATTTTAAGCTTTAGACTATACCTCGCACACTTTTGTTGTTTTTTTAATTAGCTAGATAATAAATAGGGCGTTACCGATCGACAATGTATTATAAAAGACACTTCAATAAAAAACAATAGTTCTGGGGAAAAATAGGGGAAAAAGAATAGATATTGTTTAAAAGGAATTAATTGCTATGAATGTATTATTTTTTTGACTGTTAAATAGTCTTTCCTTATGCCCGCTGCTGTTGTCGTAAATAAGAATTTACGGCACTATAACCGCCTAAGGCACCTAACACGCTGCCTATAAATAATAAAGTCAAAAGAGCCAGTATGCCTAAATAGGGCGTATGAAAGGCTACGCTATAGGAATCGGCTAAAGTACGCACGCTAGGAGTTAACACCAGCAAAATTAAATTATCCATCATCCAAGCCAATAAGCCGCCCCAAAAACCATACTGCAAGCCCATGTAAATAAAAGGCCTGCGGATATAGGGATCTGTTGCACCCACCAATTGATAAATTTGAATCTGTTTATGATACCGTTGGATCAAATAGCGAATAGCATTGATCACCACCAACAATACGCCTAAACCCAGTAACAAAGCCAATGCATACACCGTACGCTGCCCTATCGCTAGGAGGCTGTGCAATCGTTTCAACCATTTAAAATCGAGCGTCGCATTGTCTACCCCGGGTAAATTTCTTAAAAAAACCGTAAGATTTTCTAATTCCTTGTCGTTCTCACCAACCAATTTAGGCTCAACGGTAATCACCGCAGGCAATGGATTTTCATTTAAACTATCGCTTAGGCCTTCCATACCAATACGCTCTGAAAATTCTTTGAGCCCTTCTGCGGGTGAAATATAATGTGCCGAGGCTACAGCACGATTGCTCTTTAAAGCATTCATTAAATTTTCAACTTCATTATCACTGATATCCATGCGCAAAAATAAAGAAATCTGTGCATTATGGCTTAAGCCTCCCGTTAAACCTTTCATATTGTGCATGACGGTCCATAACCCTGCGGGCAATGCAATAGAAACCCCGATCATGAGGAAAGTAAGTAACGTGCCTAATTGTGTTTGCCTCAATTCATGCGCACTTTGTCGTAGCGCAACATAATGGCCTAACAAATACTGCCGTAAACGAAATAAAGTTGCTTCAATAAAAGAATGCGACATCCATTTTTTAGCACTGACAATTTGTTTTTCTTCTGTCATGCTAGCTCCTCTTGTGCCATCATTCTAACACCCGTGCTCACCATACGGCCCTGATGTAAAGTTAAAATACGGTGGCGCAGATGGCCAATTAAGCCCAGATCATGTGTAGCTATCAATACGGTAACACCCATTTGATTAAATTGTTCGAATAGATGCATGATTTCTGTAGATAATCCTGGATCTAGATTTCCCGTCGGTTCATCTGCTAATAACAATTTAGGTTTGTGTACAATGGCTCTGGCAATACTCACCCGTTCTTGCTCGCCTTGCGATAAAGTTTCTATAGGCATTTTTTCTTTGCTTAATAACCCCACTTTGTCTAAAGCGGCACGTACACGGCTGGCAATATCTTGATGCCTACAGCCTGCAAACACTAAAGGCAAAGCCACATTTTGATGCACTGTAGAGTTCGGTAAAAGATAGGGGTCTTGCAAAATAACGCCTATCGAACGCCTGAAATACGCCACATCGCGCCCTTTTATTTTATCTAAAGGCATATGATTGACTATCACCTGACCGGAAGTACACCGTTCCATCAACAAAATGATTTTTAATAAAGTACTTTTACCAGCGCCGGAGTGCCCGGTTAAAAAAGCCATTTCGCCATCGCCTAATTCAAAATTAACCTGCCTCAAAGCAGGAAAACCATTGCTATATTTTTTAGTCACAGCGTTAAAATTTATCATTCTTACTCACTCTCTGCAAACAAAGCGGCCACAAAATCTTCGCCATTAAATGGTTTTAAATCATCTATGCCTTCCCCTACACCTATAAAACGGATAGGCAACTGCAATTTCTCGGCAATCGCAAAGATAATACCTCCCTTAGCGGTACCATCCAATTTGGTGATCACCAATCCCGTTACCCCCACCGCTTCTTTAAACTGCATCGCTTGCGTTAATGCATTTTGACCAATACTCGCATCCAGCACCAACAACACTTCATGCGGTGCATTGGGCGATAATTTTGTCATGACACGTTTTACTTTTTTTAATTCTTCCATTAAATTACGCTGTGTGTGCAAACGCCCCGCGGTATCGGCGAGCAACACATCCATTTGCCGTGCGCGCGCGGCAAGCATCGCATCGTAAATCACTGCTGACGAATCGCCTTTAGCATTCGCAATCACTGCGATTTGATTGCGCTCCCCCCACACCTGTAATTGCTCCACCGCCGCGGCCCTAAAAGTATCACCTGCGGCCAACATAACTTTTTTATTTTCGGCTTGTAGATATTTCGCTAATTTACCTATAGTGGTTGTTTTACCAGCGCCATTGATCCCTACCATTAAAATAACATATGGCTCATCTATTTTTTCAATGTGTAAAGGTTGCGTCACTGGGCGCAGTAAGGCTTGTAGATGCGCTTGCAGGGCGGTCCACAAGGCCTCGCCATCATTGAGTTGCTTGCGCTTTAATTGGCTGCTTAAATCCTCAATAATACCCTTAGTGACACTAACGCCTATATCGGCCGATAATAATACTTCTTCGATTTCTTCCAACAGTTCTTCATCGATAACTTTTTTGCCTAGGATCACCGCCCCTATCTTACTCACCAAACCCTGACGGGTACGCGTTAAACCCTGCGTTAGCTTTTTAAAAAAACCCACAGGCTTGTCAGCAGGCGTTTCGATTGTTTCTACAGCCTCTTTTTTATTACGATTCAAGAATTTTAACATACCACCCCTACGATCACGCACCCATCTCTCCGTAGAGGAGCCCACTGTGGTTACCCTTACGGCCAGGCACAGGGGGCCTGCCCCTACGATTTTGATTTACAACCCCCTAAAGTATATCATAGGGCTATTGCACAACGAAAAGCGAGCCATACATGTTTGATTTCTCTATTAAGTCCTTACGCGCGGGCGTATGCTCTCTGCTACTATTCCTAAACTGCTCAGCTTTTGCGCAAACCACCTTTCAGCAAAAAACACTTGCTAATGGTTTGACCATTTATGTCAAAGAAGATCATCGGGCACCGGTGTTGATCACCGAAGTCTGGTACAAGGTAGGCAGCAGTTACGAATCCACGGGGGATACCGGCATCTCGCATTTATTAGAACACATGATGTTCAAAGGTACTCCTAAGCACGGGTTAGGCGAATTTTCCCGTTTGATCGCCGAAAACGGTGGTCAAGAGAACGCTTTCACCTACGACGACTTTACCGCTTATTATCAAGAACTCGCCGCCGATAAACTACCTTTGTCTTTTGAATTAGAATCCGATCGCATGCGCCATTTAAATTTAAATGCAGCTGATTTCAATGAAGAAGTTAAAGTCGTGCGCGAAGAACGTCGCTGGCGTACCGATAATGACCCTCAAGGCAAAATGACGGAACAATTTTTAAGCCAAGCTTATGTGGCATTGCCTTACCATAATCCTACGGTGGGTTGGCCCGCTGATTTACAAAATATTACCGTAGAAGATCTACGCGCGTGGTATCAGCGTTGGTATGCACCCAACAATGCTTTTATTGTGGTGGTAGGCGATGTGAAGGCTAATGACGTGTTTAACTTGGCAGAAAAGTATTTTGGCCCATTAAAACCTATGGTTGTACCGCTTACAAAACCGCAACAAGAATTGGCGAATCCTGGTTCACGCCGCATCCATTTGAAGATACCGGCACAAGTTCCTATGCTGATGATGGGATACAATATACCTACGGTTATCTCTGCTAAAAATAGTATCGATCCTTATGCTTTAGATGTATTAAACAACATTCTTGCGGGTGGCGACAGTGCGCGTTTGCCCAAAAATCTAGTACGCAAGCTAGAATTGGCCAGTAGCATTGGTATCAATTATGAATTGTATAAGCGTTTCTCCAGCGTCTTTGTCATTGAGACCGTGCCACAAGAAGGCGTGAGTCCAGAAACCTTGGAAAAAGCTATCCGTGCACAAATTAAAATAGTGCAACAAAAACCAGTGAGCGCAGAAGAATTGGCCCGGGTTAAACGCAATGTCATTGCTAATAATATTTATCAACAAGATTCCATAGACAGTTTAGCGGAAACGGTAGGAATCCTCACCGCTGTAGGCAGAGATTGGCGTGAAATCGATAATTACGTGGCCCAGGTACAAAAGGTAACGCCGCAAGATGTGCAACGTGTGGCGCAACAGTATTTAGTGCCCGCACAAGAAACAGTAGGCGTATTAACGCCTTTACCGTCCAATACCAATGGTGCTGCACCATCGTCGAACGGAGAGTCTTATGTACGCTAAATTGATTAGTTTATTTTGTTTGTTTATTTTTTCTTGCAGCCTTTACTCCGCAGAAAACAAAGCGCTAGTCCCTATACACGAATGGCAAACCAATAACGGCGTGCGCGTGCTGTGGGTACCATTAACAGAACAACCCATAGTCGATATACAATTGATGCTTCATGCGGGATCGGCCGAAGACGGTGCTGCTTTTGGTTTGGCCAACTTAACCGCCAATTTATTAGACGAAGGAACCGCCAAATTGTCCGCGGATAAAATTGCCGAGAACTTCGACAACGTCAGCGCTTTATATAATGCTGCTGCCGGTCGCGACGCCACCATTTTGAACCTACGCAGCTTATCTAAGGCCGATTATCTAAACCCTGCCCTACAAAACTTAGCATCGGTCATTAATGAGCCTAGATTTCCACAGCAAGCGGTTATACGTGTTAAGAATGAAACCGTACAGGCCATCGCCAGTGATGAACAATCTCCAGATGGAATCGCAACACGTGCTTTTTATAAAGCCCTCTACGGGGCCCACCCCTACGCCCATAGTCCCTTAGGCGATAAAAATACGATTCAAACAATACAACGATCCGATATAGAACACTTCTATAAACAATATTATAATGCTGCCAATGCGGTGTTGGTGATTGTGGGTGATGTAGATGAAGCCAAAGTACATATTATCGCGCAACAATTGGTAGGACATTTACCCCACGGACAAAAAGCAGCGGCACTTCCTACGCCCACATCTTTAACGACAGCAAAAAATATCACAGTCCCTTTCCCTACTACACAAACCAGCATACGCACGGGTACTTTAGGCATAACTTATAATGACCCCGATTTTTATGCCTTAGCGGTAGGCAATTATATTTTCGGCGGCGGCTCGCTGACTTCCCGCTTATTTCAAAATGTACGTGAAAAACAAGGCTTAACCTACTCAATCAAAAGTGCTTTTGTCCCCTTGCAAGTGCAGGGCCCCTTTGCTATAGGTTTACAAACACAAAACTCAACGCGTACGCAAGCATTGCAAACGGTAAACACTACTTTAACCGATTTTATAGACAAAGGTCCTAGTCAAAGTGAATTAGTCGCAGCGCAGAAAAATATTATCGGCAGCTTTCCTTTGGCATTAAGCGGTAATGACAATATCTGTGCCGCTGTAGCGCGCATCGCTTTTTATGACTTACCGCTAGACTATTTAGATCAATATCGCAATCATATTGCCGCAGTTACTGTAGAAGATATAAATAAAGCCATAGCCGCTCACTTAAAAGGAAAACACTTCGTTACGATTGTGGTTACACAAGAAGATAAGGTAAAGTATGGATAATCATGTGCGCATCATTGCGGGACTCTGGCGCGGCAAACACATTACGGTCAGCGACAGTACGCTGGTACGACCAACCGGCGATAGGATCCGCGAAACGCTGTTCAATTGGCTGGGTAAAACCATTCATAAGGCGCACTGCCTCGATTTATTTTGCGGCAGCGGCATCTTAGGCTTAGAAGCTTTATCGCGCGGGGCAACAGAAGTCACTTTTGTAGACAGCAATGCCCAAGTGATTGCGCAATTAAAAAAAACCCTACAACAATTACCCGCCGCGCAAAGACCGCGCGTTTTAGTAGGGGTAGCCCCCAATGGCTGCCCTAATAGGGCGGGCACAGAGACCCACCCCTACGATACTCCTCAACCTACTAGCGCATACGTATTGCATCAAGATGGGTTAATACCCATTAAAAGCGATGCGTACGATATTATTTTCCTCGATCCACCTTTCAGTGGCGATCTGCTCACGCAATGTATGCCCTTATTAAAACAATATGGCTACGAAAAAGTGGGGACTTTGATCTATATTGAAATAGCGGCAACAGAGATATTGACACTACCACAACATTGGCAGATCATAAAACAAGGTAAGGCGGGACATGTGCGCTATCATTTAATAGAGGTAACACAAGGATGAATGTGTAGGAACAGCTCCCTGTGGTTGGCCTACCAGGGCAGGCACGGAGACCTGCCCCTCCGTTTTATCTTCCCTATTCATTAGCACTACATTATGAGGAACAACATGAAACAAGATGAACTAAAACAAAAAGCAGCCCTCGCGGCATTAGACTACATCCCCGATAATGGCATCTTGGGCATAGGCTCAGGCTCTACCGTGAATCTTTTTATTGCGGCCCTTGCCTCTAAGGCACATTTGCTGGAAGCGACCGTTGCCAGCTCTGTGGCTTCTTTTAATTTGCTCAAACAATATAAAATACCGGTAGTAGAATTTAACCAAGTGGGCAACATCGATGTATATATCGATGGCGCCGATGAAATCAACCCCCATTTTCAGATGATCAAAGGCGGCGGCGGTTGTTTATTGCGCGAGAAAATTTTGGCCACTGCAGCCCAGAAATTTATCTGTATAGTGGATGAATCTAAACAGGTCGAAGCATTAGGTACCTTTCCTATAGCAGTCGAAGTGTTACCCATGGCGCAAAGTTATGTGGCGCGCGAATTGGTTAAATTAGGCGGGTTGCCCGTGCTGCGTGAAGGCTTTATGAGCGACAATCATAATATTATTTTGGACGTACATCATTTGCCGCTGCATGAACCGCTTGCTTTAGAAAACAAGTTAGCCGCCATCCCCGGCCTTTTAGGCTCCGGCCTTTTTGCCCACAGACCCGCAGATGGTTTACTATTAGCAACCAGCTTAGGTGTACAATTTAAGGAACGTAGATGAATGCTTATACCGTTATAGAGTTGAATAAAGAATACATGGGTTTCGATGCTGCGCATTTTACCATTTATTCTGCGACACACCGCGAACGGCTGCACGGCCATAATTTTAGGGTTTATGCCAGCCTTACCGCCAAGGTCGATGACAATGGCATGACCTTTGATTATGGTTTATATAAACAAAAAATTCGTACACTCTGCGATGAATTGCGTCAATATACTTTAATTGCTGATCATTCTCCTTACTTGCGTGTAGTCGAAGACGGCGATTATCTTTATGCTCATTTTTATCAGGAAAAAATTCCCTTCTTGAAAAAAGATGTGAAACGCTTACCATTGCGCAACATCACAGTGGAAGAATTGTCGCGCTGGTTCATTGAGAAATTAACGATGGATACGAAAAATTTGGAACTCTACAGCATTCAGCACATTGTCATTAAAATCTGTTCCGCTCCCGGGCAATGTGGTTCTTGTGAATGGCGATTGTGATATACTCTTCGCATTTGATTCTTAGGCTTTGTTGCCTTCGCCCATCTCGCACCAGTCCATACTCAATGGCATTCGGTTAAGCCCTAAATTATCGACAAACGATGATCTATCGTAGAGACAACCCTCTGTGGCTGCCCATCTAGGGCAGGCACGGGGGCCTGCCCCTACGAAAACAAGGGTAACATTCGCTTAACCGAATGCCATTGGGTCAATACTACCCTTGTAAAAAATTGGCATGCTCTAGGGACGCAACCGCTGCGAGCATTGCCTTAGGGTGAAGAGGATTGATACGTACAGCGCGATTCAACCTCCGTACGCTGACATCGGTTTTGGGGAATCTGCCAATAGGAACACACATTTGTGAATTGGACACCCGAGTTATAATATTGCATACCATATTGCCCCCCCCCTATATCTAAGTATAAATTTCCCGCCATGGCATTCACATAACTCAAGTTAGCATTTAAGCCATTGAATCGTCTTTTAACAGGCTGATTGCGCACGATATTCCAAGTAAAGGTTTTATGCGCAACATCCACGCTACTGGGCTTAAGCCGCCCTTGTAAAAAAGAGAACAGTGAGGGCGATAGGGATGGGGAAAATTGAGTGCTGATCGTCAAAACGGGAAAATCGGCACGCGTATCTATTTGGTAGGTATATGCATTTAAGCCCGACTGCACCGCGTAAGGATTATTGATCGATGCTGGATTAGGAATGTAGTCTATTAAGGTTGGATTGGGCTCTGTGTTGGAACTCGGAGCAGGCACAACGGAAGGATTTGTATTCAAAGAGATGGAATAGGGATCGCCATAAGAAGCAGGATCCGTTAAAAACCAATAACAGTTCACATTATAGTACTGCTGCAAAGCATTTCCCAGGAAAATCACACTGTTTTGAATCTCTGTGGCATTCTGCCGCAAAACCATTTTTTTGTACTGTACTGTTCCTATCACTAGAGCCAACAAGATCAATGCCGTGGCCAACATCACTTCTAACAGAGTCACGCCTTGACTTTTTAATCGCATGATGTGCTCCTAATCATACATTATCCTGCGTGCAGCGTACTATATAGGCTAGCCACGTGTCTCGTTGCTTATTCTGGGTAGTTTCTCCTCCACCATTGGAAGTATACTGGCCGGAGACTGGACTATTGACTGTAGTGCCTGTCACATTCTGCAGACTCTGCGACAAAAAGACATTGCGGATGTTATTGTTGCTGCTGTCTGTCTGTACGTAACTGTTTACATAAGAATAAAATTGGCTTGGAGCATTCTCGCTAGGTACATTATCTATAAAGTTACGATACATCGTATATAACACATCTATCTGTTTGCAATAGGTGTATTGTGAGGTATCGATGCGTATACAGGTAGGAGGGAAGCTTGTGCCATCAGGTGGCTCCGTCCCTACGATATAACTACTTCCTACCCCTGTTTTCTTACCGCTTGCATCCCAGCCATAACATGGCGTATCACTGCCAACCTTTGTAAGATCAACCGCCTGTACCAATCCCATATCGATGATTTTAGAATAACGATTATTTTGCAATTTCTTGGTCACTGCAGCGCTAGACAAATAGCTGGCTACCCCTATCACATCCACCGGTGGACTTTGAGTAGTATAAACATTGAATGCCGCTCCGGGCAAGGTAGACATTAAATATTGCGCAGCACTCCCATTGGGCAGCAAGCCTCTAGTGCCCGTAGCACCTAGATTAACCACAGATGCTGCAGAGCCCGGGGTAGGCAAGAGCAGCCCTAAACCTATATTTTGTGAAGGGTTATTCCCTATAGAAACATAATTGGCATTGACATAATACTGTGCTTGGCTCACTGTAGCGTCTTTATTGTTGGCGCAAGAATAATAAATTTTATCAGTAGAGGATAATGCACAGTGCGCTGCCGCACTACTGGAGACAGCAGGACAAGTCTGGTTCTCACCATTCAAAGTCAATACCGCGTTTTGAGTATTAATTCCCGGTAACGGCGAGCATAAAAACTCTGATACTTGATCGCTAGAGCTATTGGTAAAAGTGGGGCTGCGTCCCATGCCATAGGGTAAATAGCGCTGATTAATAATGTCTGCTAGTTTTATATTATTAAAATCGGTTGATGTCTTCAGATCATTTGCATAATCTTGTTCGTAATTTTGCTCTATGTCCATCCAATAAGAAAATTCTGTCGCTGTCTTTGCCAATTGCCAGGATTGCGTGTTCAGTTTATCAAAAAAGAATTGGTAACTTAGAAACACCCCTAAACTGCCAATGATCAGCATTAATAGCAGTAGAAGATAGCCACTCTGTTCAGATCGCAATTTTAAACTATTCATCACATACCCATTTTTATAATTCACACCGTCGCGTTACAGGAGATGCTATTGGGCCCATCCGGCCAACGCGTCACTGCACCACTAGGCAGACACACTACGTCGCCAAACCCGGCAAAAAAATTACCGCCCAAATCAGTACCAGCATCGTTTGTGCCTACTCGAGACGTAAGACACAATTTCTGCGTGTTGCCTTGTGTAATGAAATGCGCTTCACTCAGGAAAAAGTTTTGCGGGTAAACACCCGTTTTTCCAGGAAGATTCCAAACGCCTACCGGTAAATAGAACATAGTCGCCGCTGTACCCATTGGACAGGTAATAGTATTAGGATTAATGCTGGCCCCGTGATAACCGCTGCTATTGCCAAAATTATTGCCGGGAACGAGTTGACCATTGTATTGAGCAACGTTAATTAAGCCGTAAGGCAGGCTGTCCGAGGAATCTATACACCCTGAAAATGGAGTAGACTGACCAATCTGGGTACTAGAAGTGCAATTTCCGCTGAGTTGCTTGCTATTCGCTGAAAATAGCACCCCCGAAGGGGGGACCGGTTTGAATCCTCTAAAAACGGTGGTATATGCTGTTACCGTTGTGCCATCCGTATAAGCAACGGGCAGGCTTTTTACTAACTTCATCGCCACAGTAGGGTTCGGTACCACTACCGAAAGCGCAAAATAATGGGAAGAGGAAGCAGACGCCATGGTGTAAGGCGTACAGCCGTTCTGGCCTTTCCACACAGAACAAAAAGGATTGGGTGTGGTGCCTGTATATCCTAATAGAGGGTTTAAAGCGCTTAAATCTTGCGGCCATACCTGATACATGCTGTAATATTGGCTGGCGGCATTAGCGATGGTATTCATTTGTAGGGTAGCCGCATTCACACTTTTTTGTTGCTGTATCCTTTGTATAGTAGGCACAAAAACCAAAGTCAATGCGACAACTACCGTTATACTGAGCAGTATTTCAAGTAGTGTAAAACCTTTGCAGAGAGACACTTTGCGCTTATTCATTTTGTATCATCTGTATGTGCAAGGAGGCCAGCTCCTATAAACGACGATGGGTCCCACTTATTGTCATCGCTTTTATTAGGTGCACAGACCGTAAAATAAGCCAAGTAAATAGAGGAAAAGTTCGCCGTACCATTCGTATTAATGGAGTCACCTGACTCAGCGACCATCACTGTCCACTGGTGAGTACTATCGTCTCTAGTTGTTTGCACGGTGATCCCTGGGTAATCCACATCACTCTTAGTAGTAATTAGGTTCCATCCAAAATCAAACGGATAAACAAACAAGACTGGCGTTAACCCCTCATCACAGGTAATCGGCATAGCAATAGGCACTTTAATAGTTGTATCCTTACCCTTACCGGAGGCAGTATGGCTATTACAGTTGTCTTGCGTATCACACACTTTTATACTCCCCATACTCTGAATTAAACCATCCTTCGCATACAATGGCTTAGAAAAAACAGCCGGTCTAGGGACTATGGCGGTAACAGTTGTGTTGCTATCATCTACCTTGCAGGAGAGATTAGTAGTGGCATTTTTTAGGGCCGCTATGAGATCTGCTGTAGAACAACGCGTGGCAAAAGGCAGTTTTTGCCGCACTTCTTCCGCCATCTTGGCATTGGGCAGAGTTAGGCTCACTCCCCAAAAACTGCCACCACTATTACTATTATATGGGGCGACTCCAGGCACGGTGGTATCGTATTGGCCTTGCGTATTGGCAGGAAACACAGCATATCCTTGATAGCCACCACAAGTCTTTGTAATTGTAGACGTAGGTATAGCGGAACAAAGCAAACCAGGCGCTATATAGCGCTCATCCACCAAAGCTTGTAATGTTTGCGGCCAATAGCTCGCATTCGACGCGCTACCGTTCGCATCCTCCTGTTTATCTTGATAATAGTTTCTGGCTGCCAAAACAATTTGGTCCATTTCAGATACAATTTTGTCGACCGATGTCTGGTGCGTCTTTTGCAATTGATGAGGGATGAGGAAAACAAGGGCGAAACTGAGTATGGATAAAACAAAGAGTATTTCTATTAAGGTTATTCCGCGATAATGCTGCTTCAATCCAAAAACCACCTATTATATTAAGGTATATCGTTTATCATACTAACAAAGCCTAAATCTGCCTGTCAACCTGCGTTAGGGCTATTGACAACTCTTTCTGGCACATGCTACCGTTTACTATAATATATTCAAAGGATTGTGCTATGCAGTTTAAGCATACCTCAAGTGGATTGACACTGATTGAAATCATGCTATCGCTGGTTATCGCCAGTCTAATCCTGCTTTATCTTATACCGCAACAATTAAAATCCAGCCGCGAGCAAATGACAAACCAAACCATAGCAGAAATGAACCAAATTGTTTTGGCAGCACGCAATTATTATCAAGATAAATATAACGCATCCCCTACCGCGGTACTTGCAACTCTCTGGCCGCAAACTTTAGTTGATCTTAGCACTAACAACTATTTACCATCTGCCGCTTTATGTTCTCCTTGGCCATCGTCACAAAAGGATGCTACCCCCTCTAATTGTGGCTACCAATTGCCTTATACCATATTTCCTGCTAATACCTCTAACGCATATGATACGACTGCGGGGGGAATTGTGGCTAATGGTCTCAATAAAGGTGGCAACTTTTGGGGCGTGAGTATCACCCTACCGAATGCCACTATCGCCCAAGCGGTGGAGCAAAAACTGCCTTTTGCCACCCTTTGTTCCCCCAATCAACTCAAAAATGGCTTCTCATCCACATCTTGTACCGGCGCCAGTAATACCGTTACCGCTATAGTGCCTAGGCCAGCGCAATGGCCGGAAGCTACCAATGTAACCTACGCTAACGAGGGCTTGATTCAATCTGTAGCGAATGATAAAGGGTGTAGTGACATCCACCCCCAGGGCAGTAACCCTTGTAATTACTTTGCTAATTCTAAATACGTCTACCAGAACAATTTAACCAATTATGTCCCAATGCCCAACTGCGGTACTAACACACCAGTGATATTTCTAGCTACTCCCAGCCGGATGCAGACCTTTAAGGGGGCGGGCTACACGAAGTCAAGCGAACCAACGGATCTTGGTTTGGATGCTACTCAGGTTTCGGACAATACCAAGCCAGGTTTTGGCCTCTATTACCCTGGCGATTCTGTTAAAATAACGAGAGATGACACCAACAAACGATGGGTTGTACAACGCCGTTATTCATCCGATACATCAGCCAAAACCATAGGCGCAGTAAAATTTCACCACTTTAGCCTTGTTTATTTTACCGTCTGTGCACCTACAGGTGATCCTGGCAAATGGGACCCGTCTAATTTTATTGGCGCATCTACTTATGGAGTTTCTTGGCCAGATACTTATATTAAACCTGGCACTTATGCCCCCTAGGAAATACTACATGATACAAAATCGCGGTTATACTTTATTGGAAATATTATTAAGTTTAACAGTGGTCGCTACGCTGGCTTTAGTTTTTGTGGGCACTACTAAAAAGATACAACAACGGAATCAGGTTAAAACTGTAGCTTTACAAATGACTGCCATGACCAATGCAGCCATTTCTTATTATCAAATGTATGATCAATGGCCTACTGCAATCCCGACGCTTGGCACCCTCTTGAACACGAATCTAACCTGTTCCGCTTGGAAAAATGCCTCCGGCTGCGTACAGTATGAGATTAAGTCCTCAGCAAATTCTCGTTATTTCGCTGTTGCTGTTAACACTCCCAGTACCACTATTGCCACACGATTAGCCGCAAATTTACCCAATGCCTATCAATCTGGCACTACTGTTGTAGCTTATGCTACCACTTTTTCAGGGCTCCCCACCCCTCCTATGCCTCCTGGAGTATTACTATCTGCAAATAGTGCAGAGTTAAAGGGGACCTGTACTTATCCGACGTCGTACTCTAATCCATTTAATAATTGCTTTAGCGCCAGTTCACCCTCACCCGCAAGCTATGGTTTAATTAATATTACCGCACAAACTCTGAACATGATAGTGAGCCAAAATGTGGCCACAAGTACTAGCACAATAGCCTCCTTTACTAAATCTAGCGGTCTTACTTGCCCTACAAACCTAAAGAAAACAGCAATTGTTTTATACGTAGGCGGTAGAACTGTGGTAGCAGCGGATGCTACATTTCAGATAGCAGCCACAAGCATGGACGGTGGTTCCTCTCCTCTTGTTTTCGCTGTTATAGGTACCTCTGATTACACCCCTACCCCTCCAAGGGTTGCTGCAGGCGTGATTGATCTATTATGCCTTCCTTCAATAGGGAATAATTGGGGGAGTGCCTCAGTATAATACTCTTCATCAACCCAAATTCGTACTGTAGGAATAAATTTAAAATGGAAAGAGATTCTCAGATAGGTGTAGCCTCCTTTAGAAAGCTGAAACAGAAAAATAGCGGCTATGTTTTGCTATTTTTGATGCTAATCATTGGCAGTTTATCACTCTATCTAAGTTATCAATTATCTTTAAAAAAGATAAATACCCAGGCTTGGCAGGTAACCAAAACGGCCACTGAATTTTCTTATTGGTTTGATATAGAAAAAAATTATGAAACCGACTTTTCCGTAGCTACCCCCACTGCGCTGAATATCATTACAATGAACACCTTGATTAGCACCCAGCGTTATTTGCCCTATGGCCTGGCGCGAGCTCCTGGAATCCCGAGTAGCGGAACGCCAGCAGTAACCGCTGTTTCAGAATTTCAATGCTCTTCTCTTCCAGGGATTACTAAGGCGGATGAGCTCTCCGACTCCGGTGTTTCAGGTAGTACGGACTATACTTGTCCAGCTAATGCGAGTAGTACTACTAATTGCAAGCTAGGTCAACCGGCTTATTACTCCTGTGCCCCCAGCGCTACAGCACCGAGCAACAGCTCCGCACCTACTACGGCACAATATTACATTAACGCCAATCACATTGCGTTAGGCGCTACGAGTAATAATGCCCCTATAGGGTTAGGTTTAATTGTGCGTACATCCGGTCCTGCTAGTGCTAATATTAGCTTAACAGGGGGTGGAACGAGGGGATCATTACCCAATGGCAGCTTCGCTCAATCTTTAGTTTCTTCCCTGCCCTCTGCTTCCTATAACGTGTACTCTACTATTAATTCCAATGTGCAGGGGATTGGTATAGGCAGTTACTTAATCACCTCTACC
>JAJNBM010000031.1 GCA_021156165.1 Gammaproteobacteria bacterium
CGCATTATTTTCTTAGTGGGTCAAGTTGAAGATTACATGGCTAATCTCATCACGGCGCAACTCATTTTTCTAGAGTCGGTGAACCCCGATAAAGATATTTCACTCTATATTAATTCTCCGGGAGGAGTGGTGACGTCTGGTTTGGCTATTTACGACACCATGCAGTTTATTAAGCCGGATGTGAGCACCTTGTGTATAGGCCAGGCTGCGAGTATGGGCTCTTTATTGCTATGTGCAGGCGCTGCCAAGAAACGTTATTGTTTACCCAATGCCCGAGTCATGATCCACCAGGTTTTGGGAGGGTATCAAGGCCAGGCTACGGATATAGAAATTCATGCCCGTGAAACCTTATTTTTGCGTGGGCGTCTAGACAGCATCTTGGCCCACCATACAGGCAGGTCAGTAGAGGAAATTCATAGAGATACGGAGCGCGATAATTTCATGTCGGCCGAGCGCGCGCTAGAATACGGGCTGGTTGATGAAATATTTCACAAACGCCGTACGGTGACAGAGCCACCTCTTGAAAAATAGGCTCAGTATCTTTATCTTAAATAAAACGGATGCGGGCTAGCCCTTCTTTATTATAACATTATTTTTTTATGTTTAAAATATATTGTGGTGCCAAATAGCAAGAGAATAGGTTATTTGGTAAAGATGTGACCTAAGGGGTTTAGCAAATACAGTTTATAGGGGTTATACTTTAAATTGTGATAATTGAAATACGGGGGAGCGAATAATGGTTAATAAAAAAGACAATGATACTGATCATGATGAAGATGGCACCTTGTTTTGCTCTTTCTGTGGTAAGAGTCAACATGAAGTACGCAAGTTAATCGCAGGTCCTTCTGTTTTTGTTTGTGATGAATGTGTAGAGTTATGCAACGATATCATACGCGAAGAATTACAACAGGAAGAAAGCGTAGACAGCAATGGTTATTTACCCGTGCCTTCAGAAATTCATGAAATTTTAAACCAATATGTCATAGGGCAGGAACACGCTAAAAAAGTATTGGCTGTGGCAGTGTATAATCACTATAAAAAATTATTTTATCCACCAGCCACGACCACGCTAGACAATGAGGTGGAGCTCGGTAAAAGCAATATCTTATTGATCGGCCCTACCGGTAGCGGTAAAACCTTACTGGCTGAAACCTTAGCGCGTATTTTAAATGTCCCTTTTGCCATTGCTGATGCCACCACATTAACTGAAGCGGGTTATGTAGGCGAAGATGTTGAGAATATTATTCAAAAACTGCTGCAAAAATGTGATTACGACATAGAGCGAGCGCAAAGCGGTATAGTTTATATAGACGAAATTGATAAAATTTCTCGTAAAACCGATAGCCCTTCTTTAACACGCGATGTGTCGGGTGAAGGCGTGCAACAAGCGTTGCTAAAATTAATTGAAGGTACTGTAGCGTCGGTACCACCACAAGGTGGTCGTAAACATCCGCAACAAGAATTTTTGCAAGTGGATACCAGCAATATTTTATTCATTTGCGGCGGTGCTTTTTCAGGATTGGAAAAAATTATCCAAGATAGAACCGCTAAATCGAGCATAGGGTTTTCGGCCACTATACGCAGTGAGATAGAGGAAAAACAAAATATTGGCGATATTTTGGGGAAAATTGAGCCAGAAGATTTAATTCGTTTTGGTCTGATACCTGAATTTGTAGGTCGTTTACCCGTAGTCGCAACTCTAGAGCAACTCAATGAAGCGTCTTTAATATCGATCTTAAAAGATCCCAAGAATTCTTTAACCAAACAATACAAACGTCTTTTTGATATGGAAAATGTAGAGTTAGAATTTAGACCTGAAGCTTTACAGGCGGTAGCGAAGAAGGCCTTAGAACGTAAAACGGGCGCTAGAGGATTACGCTCTATTTTAGAACATGTATTGTTAAATGTAATGTATGAATTACCGGGCCTGGAAAATGCTGCCAAGGTCGTAGTGGATGAAAATGCTATTTTAGGCAAAAACGATCCCTTGATCGTTTATCAACAAGCGGATGAAAA
Source organism: Gammaproteobacteria bacterium (assembly GCA_021156165.1). Lineage (GTDB taxonomy): Bacteria > Pseudomonadota > Gammaproteobacteria > UBA1113 > UBA1113 > VFKP01. Next base: position 2,017 of record JAJNBM010000031.1, read on the forward strand.
CACTGTCGAACACAAAAAATTGAAGAAACCTAAAACATCGATTCAGCGTAAAGCAGCCGAATAATAAGTAGGATAAAAAAATGTCAGATTCAACCTTGCATGCCGAAGAAAAACTCATAATGCCTGCGCTGGCCTTACGCGATGTTGTTATTTTCCCCCATATGGTATTGCCGCTATTTGTGGGGCGAGAAAAATCAATCGCCGCGTTGGAATCTGCAGCACAAGGCGATAAATGGGTTTTTATGACAGCGCAAAAAGATTCAGATAAAGACGATCCCCCCAGTGAGGATTTATATGAATTAGGGTGTATAGGGCGCGTATTGCAAGTGTTAAAATTGCCAGATGGTACAGTCAAAGTCTTAGTTGAAGGCTTGCAGCGCGGTAAAGCATTGCAATATGTTGCGCATGAACCCTTCTACCAAGCCAAAGTTGAAGTATTAGCCGATTTACCCGTCTCAGAACGCGAAAATGAAGTGTTAAGCCATCTGATTCTATCTGAATTTGAACAATATCTTAAAAATAATCGTAAATTACCGGCGGAAGTCTTATCCTCTTTGATGGGTATCGACGATGCCTCCCGTTTGGCCGATAGCGTTATTGCCCATTTGCCCTTAAAACTAATGGTAAAACAACGCTTATTAGAAATACTCGATGTTTCCACCCGGGTGGAAGAGCTCATTGCTTGCATAGGATCTGAGCTTGAAATTATAGAAATGGAGAATCGTATTAAAGGCCGTGTCAAGGGGCAAATGGAAAAAAGACAACGCGATTATTTATTGAATGAACAGCTAGAAGCGATTAAAAAAGAAATGGCGGGTGAGGAAGGTGCTGAAGATGAGATCCAACAGCTAGAGCAGAAAATAAAAGCATTGCCTGAATCTGTGCGCGAGAAAGCGCAATCCGAATTAAAGAAATTAAATGCTATGCCGCCGATGTCCGCAGAAGCCAGCGTTTCTAGAAATTATTTAGACACCATGGTGAGTGTGCCGTGGACAGAAGCAACGCCAGTGAATAAAGATTTACGTCACGCAATCGATATTTTAGAAAAAGATCATTATGGCTTAAAAGAAGTAAAAGAGCGTATTATTGAGTACATAGGAGTGCAACAACGGGTTCAAAAAATCAAAGGGCCTGTTTTATGTTTTGTAGGCCCTCCGGGCGTGGGAAAAACATCTTTGGGTGAATCTATTGCCCGCGCCACGGGGCGCCATTTTGCGCGCGTCTCGTTGGGCGGCGTACGAGACGAGGCAGAAATTCGTGGCCATAGACGAACCTACATTGGTGCTTTGCCCGGAAAAATTATTCAAAAATTGATTAAAGCCAAAGTACGCAATCCGCTCTTCCTGCTTGATGAAGTCGATAAAATGGCGATGGATTTTCGGGGCGACCCCGCATCTGCCTTATTAGAGGTATTAGATCCAGAGCAAAATAATACCTTTAGCGATCATTACTTAGAAGTCGATTATGATTTATCGGATGTGATGTTCATTTGTACGGCCAATTCATTGAATATTCCGGATGCTTTGCTGGATAGAATGGAAGTGATTCGTTTGGCTGGGTACACCGAAGATGAAAAAATAAACATCGCGAAGCAACATTTATTGGGCAAACAAATGACACTGCATGGTTTAAAGAACAAAGAATTCAGCATCTCTACCGAAGTGTTGCAAGATATTATTCGCTATTACACGCGTGAATCGGGAGTGCGTAATTTAGAACGCGCTATTGCCAAATGTTGCAGAAAGGCGGTTAAAGAATTGTTGGTTAAAAAAGACCGCAAAAAAGTCATTATTACCAGACGTAACTTAGAGCATTATTTGGGGGTAGAAAAATTCAGATTTGGTAAGGCCGATGAAGAAGATCGCGTAGGCCAAGTCACGGGCCTTGCTTGGACACAAGTGGGTGGTGAGCTGTTAACTATTGAAGCGTGTGCGGTGGCTGGTAAAGGTAAATCCACTTATACCGGGCATCTAGGGGATGTTATGCAAGAATCCATACAAGCGGCGATGACGGTGGTACGCAGTCGCGCCAGACAACTGGGGATACACCCTGATTTTTATACTAAAATGGATATTCATGTGCACGTGCCCGAAGGCGCTACCCCTAAGGATGGGCCTAGTGCGGGTATAGGAATGTGCACCGCCTTGGTGTCGGCGCTAACAGGCATTGCTGTTAAAGCCAGTGTGGCCATGACCGGTGAGATTACCTTGCGCGGTGAAGTGTTGCCTATAGGTGGTTTAAAAGAAAAATTATTGGCAGCGCATCGCGGCGGTATTAAGACCGTACTTATTCCTTATGAAAATCGCTCTGAGCTGAAAGAAATTCCCCCTAATATTACCAAAAGTCTTAACATTAAACCGGTACGTTGGATTGACGAAGTATTGGCACTGGCTTTAGATCATTTGCCAGAACCGTTAAACGACGAGCCTACCGTAGAAGGTGCTATCATCACGGATGCTGTTTTAGATAAAGTGGTGAAACGGTCCCCCAAAGCGCCGCGTCGTAAAGAAGACCGCCCTCATTAAGGATCTTAAACTGTCATGCAATTTTCTGAGAATTGGTTACGTACTTGGGTAAACCCCGCTATTTCTAGCGAGGAAATGATTGCTTTATTTACGGCCTTGGGCCATGAATTAGATGAATACACACCTGTAGCCGATGATTTTTGTAACGTTAGGGTAGGCAAAGTTTTAGCTGTTAGTCCCCATCCGGATGCAGACAAATTGCGGGTATGCAGCGTTAAAGTGTCCGCAGACGAAGCCGAATTGCAAATTGTTTGCGGTGCGAGCAATGTACGCATCGGTTTGAAAGTGGCGGTGGCGATGGTCGGAGCAGAGTTGAATGGCGGCACTGTTAAAATAAAACGGTCGCGTTTACGCGGCGTAGAGTCAGAAGGGATGTTGTGTTCAGCGAGCGAATTAGGATTAGCGGATAACAGTAGCGGTATTTTAGAATTACCGGATGATGCGCCTTTAGGTGAGGATTTGCGTCATTATTTACGCTTAGACGATAAATCTATACGCTTAGATTTAACGCCCAATCGTGGCGATTGTTTATCGATACAAGGTTTAGCTCGTGAATTGGCGCTTGCCAGCGGTCAGTCTTTCGCTTCTCCATTGGCAGCGCCTTTCATTCAGGTAGCAGAACACACTACGCCTAAGGTGTTTATTGACGATGTGCTGTCTTGTGGTCGTTATGTAGGGCGATTGATCAGTGATATTGATAATAGTGTAGCGACCCCTTTGTGGCTAAAAGAGCGTTTACGCCGCAGCGGTCTGCGATCGGTCTCGCCCGTAGTCGATGTTACTAATTATGTGATGTTAGAATTGGGGCAACCCTTGCATGCTTTTGATGCGAATACTTTACAAGGCAATATTCATGTGCGTAAAGCGAAGGCGGAAGAAAGTTTAACATTACTCGATGGTAAAACGATTGCTTTAGATGTAGACAGTCTCGTGATTGCCGATGATTATAAAGCATTAGCCTTGGCCGGGGTTATGGGCGGAGTAGAAAGTGCTGCGCAACCGACTACGACACATCTTTTTCTAGAAAGCGCTTATTTTACGCCGTTGTCTTTAGCGGGGCAGGCACGCCGTTATGGCTTACATACAGATAGCTCGCATCGGTTTGAACGCGGGGTGGATTGGCAATTGCAAGCCCTCGCCTTAGAGCGGGCTACAGAATTATTATTGGCTATTAGCGGCGGTAAAGCGGCAGCAATGGTTGAAGTGACTTCAACAGCAGCCTTGCCTACAGAAGCCATCATTACTTTGCGCAAAAGTCGCATCGCGCGTATTTTAGGAATTGAAATCCCGGATGGCCGCATAGAAATGATCCTGCGTGGCTTAGGCATGTCACTAGATTATGAAAAAGAAAGCTGGCGGGTTGTTGTGCCTAGTTTTCGCGCCGATGTAATGGCTGAGATCGATTTAATAGAAGAAATTGCCCGTGTTTATGGCTATGATCAAATTACACATCGGTATCCACAACAAATATTAATGCCTAAAGCGGATCACCAGCAGCAACAACATATACTGCAAGTCAGCCAAGTCTTAATGGCACGCGCTTATCAAGAACTTATCACCTACAGTTTTGTAGATAAAAAGAAGGAAGCACTTTTATTTCCCGATAGAATGCCTTTGCCATTGCATAATCCGATCTCCGCGGATTTGGCCGTGATGCGTAGCAGTTTATGGCAAGGTTTGCTACAAGCGGTACAATACAATCAAAATCGCCAACAAGACAGAATCCGGTTTTTTGAGATAGGTAAGACTTATACCGCCGGGGCAGATCTTTCCAGCCCTAAGGAAGAAATATGCGTGGCGGGTGTAATCGCCGGCCAGCGCTGGCCTTTGCAATGGGGGCTTGAGGCCCAGAAAGTCGATTTTTTTGATATGAAGGGGGATGTAGAAGCCTTATTACAGCAATTTAAGCTATTTGAAAAATGTACTTTTAAAAGGGAAAATAGCCCCTGTCTACACCCTAAACAGGCAGTTGCTATTATTTACGAGGACCACAAAATAGGTGAATTAGGGGCTTTACACCCCCGTTTGGTGCCACAATTTGGTCTGGATGGGCCTGTCTTTGTATTTGAGTTGATATTAGGGGCTTTAAAACTGGCAACTTTACCTAGATTTGCTACACTTTCAAAGTACCCAGCGATTAGACGCGATTTGGCTTTTACGGTGTCTAACGAGGTAACATATGAACGCATAGAAGCGGTCATTCGGTCTCAAAAAGCGCCGTTTGATGTGGCTGGCGTGCGCTTATTCGATGTTTACCAGGGTCAAGGGGTTGCTTCTGGTCATAAGAGTTTAGCCGTTGCCATGTTGCTGCAGCACAATGAGCGCACCTTGGTTGACGATGAAGTCAATGACTGGATGGCAAAAGTGATGAATGCCCTGGCTACAGAGTTGGCCGCGGCGTTGCGTAATTAACGAATATATTCATCATCAAGATGCAAATTGATGCGTAGGGGCAAACCCCCTGTGGTTGCCCATGTTAGGGCAGGCCCCCGTGCCGCCCCTACGCGGATCTGTATTGGAGAAGGGTATATGCGAAGGAGTGAAAAATGGCCTTAACTAAAGCAAATTTAATGGAACATCTGTGCACCAAGATGGAGTTAGATAGAAAGCAGAGCCAAAAGGTGGTGGAAGCTTTTTTTACCTTAATCAACGAAGCCGTCATTATTGAGGGCAATGTGTTGTTATCCAAGTTTGGCAAATTTATCACCCGCGATAAATCTAGCCGCCCTGGCCGGAATCCGAAGACGGGTGAGGCCGCGGAAATAACGGCACGACGTGTAGTGGTATTTCATGCCGGTCAAGTATTAAAGCAACGTTTATCCAGTGTCTTACATGGGGATAAAAACGAATAGCGGCGGTGAGGTTGGTTACTTCAGAGTAAACTTAAAGTTCATCTTCTTTAAGCTTATATGAAAGCTATTCCGATGTGCGGAGGTACCCGTTTTGTCATTGCTGTAAAGGCTAAGTAATTCGTTGATAAACTATCTGGGATATCAGCGGAGATAGAAATGCGGTTTAAGTGAGTTTCGCATTTTTGTTATAGAAGGGCGCCTCGCGAGGCGCACTTACAAGAGCCGCCCCTCAAGCTAGGGATATACGTCGATATCTAATCCATTAGCAAACTATTTTGGTATCGCTGCGCTCACTGGCGCCAAACGAGGGCGTTCTATGAAAATGATCACGCAATATTACAACTTTTCAACTTTTCTTGCCAGCATTGCTCCAATGTATTACTCAAGATATATACCGCCATGGCATAATTGACGCTGGCATTATAACGCATGATGGTGTAAAAATTATTGAAGCCCATATCATAAAGCGGTTCTTGTGGCATGCTGAGTAGGACAATATTTGCTTTTAAGTTGTCAGCATAAGCGCTGTCTACCTGTAAACCCAAAGCACGTAATTCTCCTAAAGTTTGAGTGGGTGGGACATTGGGCTTGAGCAAATCCACCGCACTTTTTTTATTAATGATTACCTTAGTTGCCCTAGGCTGACCGCGTTGCCAACCATTTTCTTTTAAATAATTCGCCACGCTGGCCATGATATCATTCTCATTTTTTTGCAAATTGATGTAATGCGTCCCTTTATAAGTAATAGCGTAATGTCTATAACTGCTGGGCATAAATTGTGGCATTCCTATGGCACCTGCATAAGAACCTTTTAAAGACATAGGGGCCAGATGGTGATCCCGTACTAGACGTAAATATTCCGCTAATTCTCGACGAAAAAATTTTTCTCGCGGTGGGTATTCAAATGCCAGTGTAGTTAAGGCATCCATAACACGATAATCACCTTGCCTTTCACCATAAAAAGTTTCTACGCCCAAAATGGCTACGATAACCGAGGCAGGTATGCCGTATTGTTGTTGAAGATTTTCTAAAACTCTATAGTGTTTTTGCCAAAAGAGATACCCTTTTGAAACGCGCTCATCGGTAATAAAAAAATTTCGGTAGAACTGCCAATCTTTAGCTTCGGTGGGATGGCTGATTAGGGCAATGACTTTAGGTTGTAACTCCACTTTATCAAATAAACGGTTAAGATAGCTAGCGTTAAAGTTATCTTCTTTCACCATCGTTTGGATAAAGGCTTGCACATCGGGACGTTGGCTCAAGTTTGCCGCTTGCATAGGTAAAGCAGTGACCGCTAAACTTACACAGCAGAATAGCGTAAGAACTTTTTTCAGAGTTGTCTGCATGATTATTTATCCTTTAAATTGTTTATTACCCTAATTACTCCACAAACGCCTATGCGTCTGTATAGACATCAACACGCCAAAAGCAGCCATTAAGGTGACCATTGAGGTGCCGCCGTAACTGACTAAAGGCAGCGGAATACCCACTACCGGCAGTAAGCCACAGACCATGCCGATGTTCACAAAAATATTAAAGAAAAAAGTAATGGCAAGGCTGCCTGCCAATAAGCGTGAAAAAGTATCTTGTGCCGTATAAGCGATGATTAAACCGCGGCCAATCACCCAGATGTAAGCCAACAATAAAACCAGAGCGCCCAACAGACCTAGTTCTTCGCCCGCGACGGCAAATATAAAATCGGTAGCGTGTTCGGGTAAAAAGTTTAAATGCGATTGTGTACCCATTAACCAACCCTTGCCAAATAAGCCGCCCGAACCTATGGCGATTTTAGATTGTATAATATGGTAACCATGCCCTAAGGGATCCGTTTCCGGACTTAAAAAAGTCAATACGCGTTGTCTCTGATAGCCGTGCATAAAATGCCATAGGATTGGCACGGCCGCAGTGGTTAATAGCGCAACGCCGATTAAATAACGATAGGGCAAGCCCGCTAAAAAAATAACACAAAATCCGGCTAAGAGCAGCATTAAAGCGGTGCCTAAATCGGGTTGCATCGCAGTTAAGGCTACAGGAACTAAGACGATAAACAGGCACAAAAACAAGGTGGTTAAGCGCGGTGGTAATATTTTTTCATGGAGTAGGGATGCTAGATACATGGGGATGGCTAATTTCATGATCTCAGAAGGCTGAAAACGAATAATGCCAAAATCTAACCAACGCCGTGCGCCTTTACCCACATCGCCCATAGCCATCACCGCAATGAGTAAAAACAAACCCACAAAGAAAATCCACGGCGCTAGTACGCGTAAACGATAGGGCGGGATTTGCGCCACAGCCACTAAAACTAAAGCGGCAAAACCTAAGCGCAGACATTGTCCCTCCACTGTATGTATATTTTCATTACCCGCACTGTATAAAATAAACAAGCCTAAACCTATTAAAAATAATAAAGCTTGCAGCAGATTACTGTCTAAATGCCACCGATAGAGCAAGCCGTGATATCGTGGCGATGAGGAAGCAAGATTAGGGTGTGGGGGATGGCGGTATTGCATTTTCGGCCTCGTTAAAAAAAGCATCCATTATCTGGCGGGTAATAGCGGGGGCAGCATGATTGCCGTTTTCAATCACCACGGCCAGAGCTATTTTAGGGTTATCTATAGGTGCAAAAGCAATGAAAGAGGAATTGTCTTGCAAATGCTTAGGCATCGCTTTACTTTTATCTGTTCCTCTACCAAAGGTGCTAAATACTTGTCCGGTACCGGTTTTGGCGGCAATCGTATAAGGTGGAATACCAAAAGAATAGCGGGCAGTACCACTCAATACCACATTTTGCATGGCGGCGATGATTAAATTCCAATTGTCGGCGCTCAGTTGGATAGGGGGTAAGGCTACACTTTGCATCATCATTTTATCGCCATTGGCCAAGATTTGATAATCGACCATAGACGGCCTATACAATTGACCTCGCGTCGCAATGCCTGCAACCGCATGCGCCATTTGCAAGGGGGTAGTTAATAAATATCCTTGGCCTATACCTGCGACGATGGTATCACCCAAATACCACGGTTGGCCCTTGGTTTTTAATTTCCATTCTGGTGTGGGTACTAAACCCGGCAATTCCTCCCCCACGTCTAGTCCAGTTTTTTCACCATAACCAAATGTTTTTAACATATTGCCTAAACGCGTGATACCGAGTATCCCTGCGACTTGATAAAAATACGTATCGCATGATACGGTGATGGCTTTGCCGAGTGACACAAGGCCATGCCCCCCTCTTTTCCAGTCTCGATAAGTGTGTGAACCATTGGGTAGCGTGTAATAACCGGGATCGGGAATGGTCCAATCGGGGGTAACCGCATTATAGTAGAGGGCGGCGATCGCTGAAAAAGGTTTAATCGTTGATGCCAAAGGGTATTGACCGCGTATAGAGCGGTTATATAAAGGGTGATCGGGGGAATCGCGCAATTGGGTGTAGTCATTGGCACTAATGCCAAAAACAAAGGGATTGGGATCATAACCGGGGGCGCTGACCAGTGCTAAAACCCGCCCTGTTTTAGGCTCTATCGCTACCACTGCACCGCGTTCGCCATTTAAGGCATTGGCAGCGGCGATTTGCAAAGTGCTGTCTAGGCTTAAATGTAAATCATGACCGGAAATAGGAGGCTTGCGTTGTAATACGCGTACAATTTGTCCATTGGCATCGGTTTCGACTTGTTGATACCCCACTGTACCGTGTAATTCATTCTCATAAAACTTTTCTATACCCAATTTACCAATATAGTTGGTGCCTAAATAATTTTGGGGATTAACCTTTTTTAATTCATCTAGGTTAATGCGGCCTACATAGCCTAAAGCGCTGACAAAGTTGTCACCCTGAGGATAGTAGCGTACCAATTCGGCATCGATGTGGACGCCGCTAAAGCGATATTGATTCACGTAAAAACGCGCCATCTCATCTGCGGATAGTTTTGCTTTTAAGATAATGGGGTTAAAGCGACCGTTTTGTTTTAATTGTTTATAAAAATAGGCGAGATCATCGTTAGATATCGTCAAAACAGTTTGGAGGTCAACGATGGTGGCGGATATATTTTTAACTTTATTGGGAGTTAAGGCCAAATTGAAAACAGGGTTATTGGCGGCCAACAACACGCCGTGGCGATCATAAATTAGGCCGCGCGGTGGCGCTATGGGTAATAAAGTGAATTGATTTGCGTTGGAAAGAGTAGTGTAACGCTTATGTTCTAGAATTTGTAAAAAGAGGAGCCGCCCTATCAAGGTTAGGAGTAATAAAACGATAATGCTGGCTGCTACCCATAAGCGCCGTTGAAACAAGGCTTTTTCAGCAGTATGATTTTTGACCAGCTCTTTAACGGTGGACATATTTACCCATTGATATAAAACATTTTTTAACCAGTTGACGCTTATGCTTTGGTCATTTAGACCTTAACACCTGGTGAAAATAGCACACTATGCTATACTGTGTCATTGTGCAGTAGGGCCAGGAGTTCGGTCTGCCTTCCTAAAAGGGAGTTTTAGGTTATGAAGGACTGTCAAAAGACTAAGCGGCGTTACACGCCCGTGTGCCGCCATCTACGCTTAGGGAGTAAAGAATATTGGGTGATGGATCCCGCATTAGCGCAACTGCGCGCGGCAGAGTATTTGAAAAAAGGTTTGGATCTATTTCACGAAGAAGCGACTGCTGAAGAAAAAGCTCTAGGCTGTGAAGCATTATTACTGGCTACCGATTTTGGTTGCCCAGAATCTCCCTTTTTATTAGTTTTGCAGATTTTATCCTCTCCAGACGATCCCGTTTTTCCGCATCGCGATCTCCTCAATTTATTACGCTTAGCCGCAGAACGAGGAAATGGTCGAGCAGCGTATCGCTTGGCCGCCAGTTATGCACAGATGAACCATTTCCCGACTATTGAATTATTGGGAGAGGCGCATTTTGCCTGTTTACCCGCTCAAGATAGGGTGCGTTTGGCAGAATATTATTTTGCTAAGGCTATAGCCGCTGGCAATGACGAAGCTATAGATGAGTTGATCATGGCATATGCTTATGGGCGTGGACTGATCGCTAAAAACTCAGCAAAATTTCAACGGTTATGTGAAACCTTAGTGAGCCAAGGTAAACAAACCGTCACGATAGGATATGGTGCTTGGTTATGTGGCATGGCGGTCAATGGTAAACCCCTCTTGGCAGAAGTGGTGGATGTGCCTAAAGATTCAGCCCGGGGACTAGATTATCTTTTAAAAGCATCGCGGGGCGATAAATTAAATTTAGCGCAACAAGCATTAAAATTAGTTTTAATGGCGCAGAGCCAAGGTGCTTTAGAAAGCGGATCGGTGCAACAATTACAGCGCCGTTTATTTAAGGAAGCTAAAGATAAACATCCCCTGTTAGCATTATATTTTGCTTGGTATTCAACGCCAACCGCAATGCGCAGGGATATTCCCTCCTTTATTGCAGAGGAACCCTTACCGCAATTACAACACTTCGTTGTTCCTCATGAAGATTTGGCCATCAAGTGGTTAGATCTAGCCTTGTTTGTTGGGGATTCGGCATTAGCAAATGCCGCTAAATTATTGTTGGCCAATCTTTTCGTTAAAGTAGGGGCGAAGGCTTCCAAGAAAGTGGTGGATATAGGCGAAACTAAAACGCATAGGTCCTAACGACTTGCCGCCAGCAACAATTGGTGTCCTATACGGGTAGTATCCCCCATAGCAGGATAACGGTTCGTTAATACCACCACCCCCGACTGAGTAGCGGGAATTAAACCGATGTAAGAACGAAATCCATCTAACGTGCCTGTCTTTTCAATAATAGCGCGTGCGTTAAATTGGCTGTCTAGAGAGGACAACTGCGTAGCTGAGGTAGGGCCGATAGAATTATTCTTTTTAGGTAATATCCACACGTCATGTTGTCTTTGCAGAGGAATAATCACCCACCCTAAACCTTGTTTATAAGTACCGTTGCTGGCAAAAGGTGTTTCGGTTAATTTCATAGCGCTGGCTATATCAGGAGGTGTTCCAGGTAAAAGCAAAGCTGCGCGCAGAAATTTTTTCATGTCATCTCCGGATGCTTTAATGACATTGGCTGCAGGGAATAAGTAGTCTCTAGGCGGCATGAAGTCGCCCGCGCGATTATAACCCTTTGCTCGATAAGGTTCATAAATAGCGGGGACGGTGCCGCCGAGTGGCGTCATTCCGAGCGGTGTTAGAATATTCTGTTGATAAAGCGTATTAATAGAGCGGTGCATCTTATTTTCTAGTACATAACCCAATATTCCCATGCCCACATTGGAATAAGCCCAACTTTCCCCGATGCGTCTCGGGGCACGCCACCGACTAAAATAAGTTAACGCCTCGCGATCTGTTTTAATAGTGCCGGGTTCATCATAGGGTAAACACGCCGTGTGCGTAGCCAAATGACGCAGAGTGATTTTTGAAAAGGGGGTTTTAGTTTGGGGTTGAAATTCGGGGATATAGTTTGCAGTCGCGTCATTTAACTTTAGATCCTGATGTAATACTTCTTGTGCCAACAAAAGTGAAGTAAATAGCTTCGTGACGGAGCCTATTTCAAAAATAGTGTTGCCGTTAATGGGCATCGTTTTCTCCATGTCGGCATAGCCAAAATAGTAAGCGTGTGGCACACCATTAGAATACACTTCAACCACAGCGCCGGGAATTCCTCTTTTCTGCATCCAGGGCTTCATGATATTGCTTATCTTAGTGTCTAAGGTTTGTGCTGGAGGGGTGGGAGCGGCAATACTAGACCCTATAAGGGAAAATAAACTTAGCAGTGTGCACAATCTCAAACCATTTCTCATGATAAAAAGGTATTCCTTTCTTAAAACTAATAATTAGGGCAGTATATACACAGTGAATGGAAAACGTCAAAGGGCTGTTCGGCTTAAATTGATTATTCAAAATTGGAAAGAAGTCTAAATTTATATTATAATCCGAGCGAACGGTCTAATCACTGGAAGCCTTTGTCTTTTTTGATCATAATTTAGATAGAGCGGGCTCTCAATACACCGTCTAAAGAAAAATAGGTATGGGCCTTTTTGAAAAAGCCCGTTAGCGTTAGGTTAATTGTTGGAGTGAGTTATGGCAAGTGATATTAATGATAGAGATCTACCTGGAATAAATGAAATGGATACGGATACTTTGAACTACAGGCTAGGCGAAGAAGAGATACTGCCTGATAGAGACGAAGATATTGACCGCTTTTTAGATGCCTGTGGGGCTGCAAACTATTCGCAAGTTTTATTTTATATAGGCCATAATAACCCACTCAATATCAGTAATAAAATTATTACTCAATCAAATCATACAGAGGTATGGTTTTCCCTCATCTGTTCTTTACAATTCATAAAGGATATTAAAGGATTTGAAGCGATCGTGGCACGTTTAGTAGCGCTTGGTGTGGATATTAATACTCAGGACGAGGACGGCAATACGGTATTACATTTTGTTATAGACTCTTATTACGAGTTGTTAACGAACTTGAATCAAGATCGTCATAATGAGGCTGCTGACATGGTTAAGAGTCTATTAGAACAGGGCGCTCATGTGAATGTAATAAATGGTGCAGGCGCGACGCCCTTACATCGTGCTGCGGGGGCATGTCATGCTGGAATAGTGGGTTTGTTAATACAGCAGGGAGCCGATATTGCTTGCGGGGATAAAGCGGGGAAGACGCCATTCGATATAGCTCGTGAGGGTGCGCTAGATTTTCCTCAATATGAAAAAGGTTTTTTAAAGATACAAATAATTCTTCTAACAGAAACATTAAAGGCCATATGGATTTTAGAGTCTGCGGAATTTAAATCTTATTTGCAATGGTTGCCCCAGGAAATGGTGGAAGACACGGGGAGCTTGTTGTTCTCGACAGTTACTACCACGCCGTCATTTTTCCACAGTCCTCCTGAAAATACTGAGGACGCTACACGCAAGCGGCCTCGAGAGAAAGATGAACTTAATGATGATGGTGCTCCACGCAAGCGGCGAGACTTTGGTCTATAGTAGCAAATTAGCGGCGGCTCATGGATGTCATGAGTCGCTATTGGCCTCGATATTCAGCCCAGATCTTATGCTGCGTGGCCTTGCTTCTAAACCTATAAATCTGTTAATCTTCAAAAAATAAACTAATTAATTAACCGATGGAGTTAGTATGGCCGTTTCTTCTAACGATGATCCTCTTTTCCCTTCTTCGGCCGTCGTGCCAGAAATGACTTTTAAGGCGATGGTATTGGCTGTTATTTTAACTATCATATTGGCCGCTGCCAACGCCTTTTTAGCGTTGAAAGTAGGTTTAACCATTGCCGCTTCTATTCCCGCGGCGGTGATTTCCATGGGTGTTTTACATCTATTTAAGCGTTCTAATGCCTTAGAAAGCAATTTGGTACAAACCTCCGCTTCAGCGGGTGAGGCTATGGCCTCGGGCCTTATGTATTCCCTACCTGCTTTAATTATTCTGCATTATTGGGTTGGCTTTCAATATTGGGAAACGATGTTTATCGGTCTCGTAGGCGGTATTATGGGGGTGTTATTCACCGTTCCTTTGCGTAAGGTGTTATTATCAGAACGCAGCCTGCGTTTTCCGGAAGGCACAGCCATAGGTAATATTTTGCGGGTGAATGCGGCAAAAGGAGTTGGTTTAAAAGAACTATTAGCGGGTAGCGCTTGGGGCGGGGCTATAGCGTTATTGCAAACGGGCTTTAAAGTGTTAGGAGAAGCTATCCAGTTCTGGACGGTGCGGGGGAATGTGGCCTTTGGATTAGGCTGTGGTTTTTCTCCAGCATTATTGGGTGCAGGTTACATTATTGGTATTAACGCAGCGGGAACCATCTTAATCGGTGTAGTGCTTGCTTGGGTGGTGGGTGTGCCCGTGTTGTCACTCATTTACGGTTTACCCGCAGGCATAACGGATCCCAGCCAAATCGCCTGGGCTTTGTGGAAAACACAAATTCGTTATATTGGTGTAGGCACCATGATGATCGGCGGCATTTACGCCATTATCGGCTTATTAAAGCCTATCTATATAGGCATTAAAGCATCGATGGCAGCGGCGTCCCACCTAGAATCAGGCTCAATTATTCCCAGAATAGAACGTGATATGCCACTTAAGACGGTCTTATATCTTTTGATTGGAATCAGCATCCCTGGTTATTTTCTCTTATCGCACTTCGGGATTACCCATGCATTACCTATTTCTTTGGCCTCGGGTCGATTGATGGTCTTTTTCTGTCTTATTTTTACGATCATAGCGGGGTTTTTCTTTTCGGCAGTCTGTGCTTATTTTGCGGGCTTGATTGGCTCCTCGTCTTCGCCGATTTCCAGTATGTCCCTAATGTCCCTTATTTTATCTTCTTTGCTTATTATATTGTGGTTAGGTGCTAGTTTAGATTTCGATGCTAAAAGCGCCCATACTTTGGCGGGCGCTGGGTTGGCCATTGTGATTACCGCTGTGATTTGTTCGGCGGCGGCTATTAGCTGCGATATCATGCAGGATCTCAAGGCGGGACATATGGTAGGGGCTACACCTTGGAAACAACAACTCATGATGATGATTGGTGTAGTGGTTGCCTCAATCACTTTACCTTTTGTAATTGATTTACTGTTTAATGCGTATGGCATAGGCGGTATTTTACCGCATCCAGG
>JAJNBM010000032.1 GCA_021156165.1 Gammaproteobacteria bacterium
CTCTCTAGTTGTATAGACATATTCATACTCAAATGTGCCATCATCATGAAACACCCAGAAGGTACAACCGCCAATCGGATCGATCTCTAAATTGGGCGCCACCTGAGGAAATTGAAAACAAGTGGCAGGTGATGAGATGACAGGAATGGTATCAAATCTGGTTTGATAGGCACCATGTACATGGCCAGTGATAATGACTGTAGGCAAATTTTTTTGCTGAGAAAGAAAGTGTGCCAATGTTTCTGGATTTTGCAATTTGTACTTATCTATAGAATCTGTTCCCACTGGAGTGGGGTGATGATGCATCCATAAGGCACAGAAAGTGTTTTCGTGGATCACCGATTCATCGTTTATTGTTAAATAACCCGCATCGCTATCCTCTAGAAAAGTGTCTAAAACTAAGAACTGCCAAGAGCCTAGAGTTAAAGAACCTAAAGGGTGAAAAGTATTAAATTGCTGTAGAGTATCGTGCATGACACGCGGCGCATCGTGATTCCCCGCAAACCAGTACACTGGTTTTTTAAACATTTGCAGGCTTTTGGCTATGTGCCCATACGATTCAGCTGATCTGTCTTGCGAGACATCGCCGCTTAAAATAATGGCATCTACGGTTGCAATCTTGGCTTCATTGTTTGCTAATAGTTGTTCTAGACTTTCCTGCGTAGAGATGCCATGCAAAGTCATGTTTCTATCTGCATGTAAATGCGTGTCGCTTAATTGGAGAATTCTCAGCATGGCACTTCCTATATTATAAGTTCGAAACCATTTCTTGCATTACAGAGTTATTCACATCAGACGAAATAACCATCTTTCCTGGCAGAGCAGATACAATCACAGCTTCGCTCAAAACAGTACCGTTCCATACAATCTGCATGCGCTGGCCAATATTTCTCCCGCTAAAATCATAGAACCTTTTCGCAGCAGCATCGGTCAAATGAATTTCTATAGACTGTGTTTGTCCATCGTCTTGTGGTTGCAGCTCTATTTTTTCAATGTCTTTTTTGTATAGTATGAGTTTATTTCCCATCGCTTGAAAGATAAGTTGTTGTTTATTGCTAGCGATGTGTGAGTTCGAACTCACCGTATTCTGTGTAGCATAGCCTACGAACAAGAATAAAAAAATTATTGTGAAAACAAATCGCTTTAAATAAAGCATAAATAATCCCATTAAAAATTAAAAAAATACCGGGTTATCCACCTCCACACGTCTTAGCAAGAGGCTTTCCCCATACTTGTCTTATATCTTACCATGCCAACGGTTAAAGCTTCAACTAAAGCACTCAGATCCAATTCACTGCTGGTTTGCCAATTACAAACCGCTATGCGTAAAGCGGGTTTTCCGTCCCATACGGTAGAGGTAATAAAAATTTTTCCCGTTTTGTTTATTTCAGAAAGCAGTTTATTGTTTTCTTCTAAACTCTCCACATTTCTCGCCTTAAACAATACAATGTTTAATCTGACTGGAGCTAATACCTCATATAATCCCGTATCCTCAATAAGTTGGGCGGCAAGAGTAGCAAAAGCGCAATTGCTTTTAACCAACTCTTGATAGCCCTGATGTCCATAAGCCTTCAATGCCAACCAAACTGGCAAAGCACGTAAGGCTCTAGAATTTTCTAAACCTTTGTTCATGGGTTCATCTGCGGCTAAACTCATATAATCAGAAACACTGCTAAAGGTAGCTACTTGATGGTGTTTATGTACATTTTTTACAAACAATATGCCGCAATCGTAAGGTACATTAAGCCATTTGTGGCCATCTACTGTAATAGAATCTGCTTTTTCTATACCGTTGAGTAAAGCTTTGTGCTCCCTGCTACAAGCAGCAAATAAACCAAAAGCGGCATCCACATGTAACCAGGCATTATAGCGATCGCAAAGCGTTCTCATTTTGGCGATATCATCAAAGTCGCCTGTGTTCACGGTACCGGCCGAAGCCACGACGATCTTTGCTTTTCTATTGGATTGTGCCAGTGCGCTTTCTAGTGCTGTAATATCAATTGATTCCCTATCGTGTAATGGGGGTACTAAGATTAAATTTTTTCTCCCCATTCCCAAGATACTTAAAGCTTTAGCTATACTGGAATGCGGTGTGGCTGAGTAAACTTGTACAGCGGACATAGCATTTACGCCCTCTATGGCAATATCCACGCCGTCAGCTTGCCCGCACCATTGTCTGGCAATGGCTAAAGCGCAAATATTAGAAGCCGTGGCGCCAGTGGTAAATAGGCCATCGAAATTAACTCTGGGTAAATGAAACAAATCTAGTAGTATTTTAATGGTTTCTTTTTCTAGCTGCGGTCCTATAGAAGCCCCAGAAACCATATTGATTTGGTCATATAAAACTTGATACAGTGCGCCCACCAATGCTGCTGGCGTTACCCCGCCTACAACCCATGGGAAAGCCCTAGGTCCGGCTGTGTAAGCTAAGCCTGGTAAGATGGTTTCTTTTAATACGGTAGTAGCATTACTAAGGCCTAACCCATACTCGGTCAAAGGGCCTTCTACTAAAGCTGTAATTCTTTGTAATAAATCAGATGGGGTAACCGGATGATCCCGAATAGCTTCGTAAAAATGGGCTGCATCTTTAGTGAAGGATTGTAGCAAAAATATTAATTCTGATTTATTGAAGTTGATAGCCATTTCCTATTTCCCCCACAGTAACTTTGCAAAAGGCTCTAACTTCATCTATTATAGATGAACATAACCTCTATGGGAGAGGGGGTTCTTTGATCTTTTAAGGGAAAATACACATGTCCAGCCCGTTTAAAAACCACTTAAAAAGGCTTTTTGTTTTTTTTATCGCCACTTTTAGCGCGATCACATCGGCACAAGCTAAAACCAGTCCAGTGCTTGAACCATCCAATCCGCTCAGGAATGCTTCATCCATTATCATTATTGATGCTGGCAGCACGGGCTCACGCTTACATCTGTTTCGCTATACTGTAGCCCCCGATGATCCTCAAAAAATTATCACTATAAAAGAAGTATTACAAAAAGATATTACGCCAGGATTGGCTACCATTGCCACACAGCCAGAAAGTCTAACTCATGGCATAACTAACCAACAGCATTTACAACAATACATTGCATCGCTATTGTCTGCTGCCAATCAAGCGCTTTCCCCCCGCGAACGTCAAAAAACTCCGGTTTATTTATTCGGAACAGCAGGCATGCGCAATTTGCCTCAGGAAACACGTGCAGCTGTATTAGCAGATACAACCGATATTTTTATTCAGCAAGTAAAACAAGGCGGTTATCCCATACCCAATAACCCTAAAAAAAATATTAATATTATTAACGGCTCAGCAGAGGGTTTATTTTCCTGGATAACAATTAATTATTTAATGCACCGATATGATATACAGGATTTTTTATTCCGCAGAAATTATGGCGTATTAGATTTAGGGGGCGCCTCTACACAAATTAGCGTCCAAGAAAATAAGGCGCATGATAAACCGAGTGATATATATTTACAAAATGGGGAGAGAAAATACCCAATTTACGTACATAGTTACCCTATGTATGGTACCAACGCTAGCCAAAAATCATTTAAAAATCGTTTCGGTAAATCCAGCGATATTTGCTTTTTACAATCGGGCCACGCAAATTTTAAAGCTTGTCAAGCGCTAATTGCTGCAGATATGTATAATGAAACTGCGTATCACCAGTGTACACAAAGAAATGGCGCATCCTATTGCTCCAAAATGGGGGTATATCAAGCAGATATAGCCGATACTCAATTTTTCGCAATTTCTGGTTATTATTATATTTTTAACGACCTTGATTTAGTTCGGAATATTCCTTCCCCTGGACTTTTAGCCAAAGCGGGTGAAAAATATTGTAGTCTGGATTGGCAGACAGCGATTAAAAAATATCCCGAAAGAAACCAGATTACTTTAAACAATGATTGCTTTGTCAGCGCTTGGGTCTATAGTTTACTCAAAGGCTATGGCTTGAGCGATGATACCCCTTTATTAACCGGTAATACCATTAACGGTATTGATACAGATTGGCCTTTAGGTGCAGCAATATACTTAATTAGCCAAGTACAACACGAACAAACTATTTATTTCTCATCCCTCTAGGAGAGGCCTTGTGAATGAACGATATAAGAGACGCAAACTGGATAAGCTTTGCAAAAGATTCTCGAATATCCTATTATCTATCTTAATTTTTAAAATGGAGTGTTATCTATGTTGAGCCGAAAATATTTAGTCCTATCGATGAGCTGCATCCTGTTGAGTCTGTGCAGTAGCGCTTTATATGCCACTGAACCTCAAAATTTGCAAATCACTAAAAACACCCTCATCAACTATCATGATTCCGGAGCTTATGAGCAAGACATAGATGCAGTCGTTTACCAAGCACAAGCTTATCTTTCCGAGGTCATTGCCGAGCAGCAAAAGCAGAAATCTAAAGAAAAATTAGCGATTGTTTTTGATATTGATGAAACGGTTCTCTCTTCTTATGACCAGATGCATAGGCTCACTTTTGGGGGTACGCTAGATGAAATTAATCGTTTAACTGCCGAAGAGAGAAATGCACCCGTGATCCCTGCTGCACTGGCTCTCTATAAGCAGGCGCTAAAAGAGAATGTGCATATTTTCTTCATTACAGGTCGCCACAATACCTCCCAGCAACAAAAAAACACGGTTCAAAATTTACATGCGGCAGGTTTTACTCAATACGATGGTCTCATGATGAAACCGGTGAATTATAATAAACCCTCTGCCAGCATTTATAAAACAGCCATGCGTAAAAAAATAACGGATCAAGGTTATCACATAGTCCTTAATATCGGGGATCAAATGAGTGATTTGCGCGGTGGTTATGCGGATAGAACCTATAAACTACCAAATCCCTATTACTATATTCCGTGATATTGCATTATAAGGCTTAAGACCGTCTGTGCTCATCGCCAATGAAATAAATTTGAATTGAAGCGTTGCCATTACCCGGAATATCGAGTACAGGCTCTCGACCAATTCGGGGATGACAACGCGCTTGTTGCCATCTCCATGGCAAATTTTTTTCTCCCATCTTGAAGTGGAGTGGTTAAATCCCCTACTTCCCTATACAAAACTCTGAAAAAATCTTCCCCAGCAGATCATCCGTAGTAAATTCACCCGTGATCTCGCTTAGGCTATTTTGCATCACCTTTAAATCTTCTGCCAGCAATTCGCCTGCTAATCGGGCATGTAAAGCTTCTTTTGCTTTAGCGAGTGCATCTTGAGCGGCGGCCAATGCCGCAAGATGACGTCTACGGGCTATAAAGTTGGCTTCATTGTCATTTAAGTTTAAGATTGATTTTAGATGCTGCTGCAGTAAATCTAAACCTTGCCCTGTTTTAATCGAAAGATATAACACAGTATGGCCAGCTTCTTGGCTGCTACGTGCGGTTTGCGTAGAGAGATCAATCTTGTTATAAACGAGTGTAACTCTATCGTGATAATTTTTATCTAAGGGAATGGTTTTTAAGTACGTCTCTACATTGTCTAATTTTTCTTGTTCGCCATCTATAAGCCATAAAATATGTTGTGCTTTATCTAAAGCGAATAAGGCCCTGCGGATCCCTTCCTGTTCCACGACATCATCGCTGTTTCTAAGGCCCGCGGTATCGATAAGATGTAAAGGAACACCCTCAATTTGTATGTATTCTTGCAAAATATCGCGCGTTGTTCCAGGAATAGGCGTAACAATAGCGCTGTCTTTTCCGCTCAAATAATTTAATAAACTTGACTTACCTGCATTAGGCTTTCCAGCCAAAACTATCGTTATACCTTCTTGTAGCAAAACTCCTTTTTCGGCTTGACGTAAAATGGTTTGTAGGGCAGCGTCTATGGTGGCTAATTTATCCGCCACTTGTTTATCGCCAATAAAATCAATTTCTTCGTCGGGAAAATCAAGTGCTGCTTCTACGTACATCCGTAAATGAACAACCTTATCGACCAAGGCATTAATGAGTCGCGAAAATTCTCCTTCTAAGGATTTTAAGGCGCTGCGCGCCGCCGTAGCAGAGCCGGCAGCTATCAAATCAGCAATGGCTTCCGCTTGAGCCAGGTCTATTTTTTGATTGTAAAAAGCGCGCTCGCTGAATTCGCCCGGACGAGCTAAACGCGCACCTTGTTGTAAAATGGCTTGAACCATTAAGTCTAATAATACCGGGCTGCCATGCAAGTGAAATTCCAATACGGCTTCGCCGGTAAAAGAATGGGGGGCTTTAAAATAGATAATTAAACCTTTATCTATTAAATTGTGATCGCTATCGTAAAAGGGGCGATAGGTTGCAAGACGTTCCTGGGGTAAAGCTCCGGCTATTGTTTTTGCTATAGTCGCGCACAGTGGCCCCGATACGCGCACAACACCTATGCCTGCCCTACCCTGGGCCGTTGCGGGCGCAACAATAGTGTCTTCATTATACAGCCGGATCATCTGCTTTTGTGTATGGCTTTTTCGTAATTGCGCGTAATATACCATTGCTGCAAGATAGAGACGGTATTATTCACCACCCAATACAAAACCAAACCGGCAGGGAACATCATGAACAACACGCCAAATACTAAGGGTAATACCATCATCATTTTCGCCTGCATCGGATCGGGTGGCGTAGGACTTAATTTTTGCTGTACAAACATGGTGATGATCATGAGTATAGGCAAAATATAATAAGGATCGCGTAAGGATAGATCGTGGATCCATAAAATAAATGGCGCTTGTCGCAAGGCTACGCTTTCCGCCAATACCCAGTACAAAGCGATGAAAAATGGAATTTGCACCGCAATAGGCAAACAACCACCTAAAGGATTTACCTTTTCAGACTTATACAACTCCATGGTAGCCTGACTCATCTTCTGCTTGTCGTCACCAAAACGTTCTTTTAAAGCAGCCATCTTAGGTTGCAGCTCACGCATTTTGGCCATCGATTTATAACTCATCGAAGACAATTTATAGAAAGCAAGCTTAATGAGTATAGTCAAAATAACGATGGACCAACCCCAATTGTGTAAAATATTATAAATACGTGTCATTACCCATAAAAACAATAGAGAGATAGGCCACAAGAATCCATAATCTATTGTTAAATTCAATTTAGGCGAAACGGCTTGCAGCTGTTCGTTAATTTCGGGACCTACGTACAGTTTCATTTGCGTACTGTATTCTTGCCCGGGTGTAACCACAATTTGTGGCCCCATCATACCTATAGCATACAAATTGTTAGGATAAACTTGTGAATAAACATGTTGGTTGCTGTCCGCGGGTGGCACCCAAGCCGATAAGAAATAATGTTGTTGCATCGCTACCCAACCCTTGTTAATGATGGGGTTAGATAAAAGAGGTTCGCCATTCTTTTGCAGTTTATCCATATCTTTGAAACTTATTTTCTTGTAAGAAGTGTCCGCACTAGACAAGGACGCACCAAAATAAGCGTGCGTAAAACCATTTTTTTCGACGGGAGGATTGTTCACGCGCAATAGTTGCGAATAGAGATTACCCTGCCATGGCGTTGTGCCCATATTGCGTATACGATAATTCACATCTATAGTATACTTACCGCGATGCAAGACATATTCCTTATCTACCGCTAAACCCTGCCCTTGCCAATGTAAAACCACCTTTAAACTATCTTGCCCGGGATCTAGTTGATACTGAGTATTTTCAGGGACAAATACAGCTTGTTTGCTTAAAGACGAGGGGAAACCTTGCTCGCCTACCAATATGCTATTGGCCAAATAGCGCGAATCCTCTTGATTATTAAATAAAACAACCGGGTCTTGCGGAGTATTCCATAGTTTAGGGTAGGCCGGTAATTGCGCCTGTACGATATCACCGCCCTTACTATCAATCACTAAATCCAATACATCCGTTTTGACACGGATATGTTTTCCCTCTGTGTTATTAGATATCGGTGCAACGGTGGTTTTAGCAACAGCCTGATTAGTACCACCATTACTTTGTGGCGAAGTTAATGCAGGCAAATTATCTGCATTCGTGGCGGAAGGAATAGACATGGCCTGCGGGGCAGGCACAGGAGGATGTTCATCTCCCCAAGTTTTCCACAACAAATATCCAATTAAAAACACAATAACCAATAAAATAAATCGTAACTGTTCCATTTTCTACCTTAGTTGTTAGGGAATAGGATCATAACCACCATCATGCCACGGATGGCATTTCATTATTCTTTTTAGGATCAAGCCACAGCCACGCAACAATCTCTTTTGTTGTAAGGCTTCTATCGCATAAACCGAGCAAGAGGGATAAAATCTGCACCTTGGGCCTATTACAGGGCTTAAGAACAGACGATACACTCTTATCACGCCGATGAGGATAAACGCCCATACTTTGCCAATTTTTTCCATACCGTATTTAACCTTTCTGTCAATTCATCATGACTCAGATCGGCAACGCCCTTTCTAGCCAAAATGACAATATCAAACTGACTGACTTTATGTTGATTACGACGAAAATATTCGCGGCATTGGCGTTTTACCCAATTGCGCCGCGTTGCCCTTTTTACATTTTTCTTAGCAACGATGATACCTAAACGTGCATGAGTTTGGGTTAAAGTATTGGTTTGAGCCAATAATAAAAAAACATCTGCTCCCAAACGATGAAGTGGCGCCTTCATCACGTTTTCAAAATCTATTCGTCCCGATAAGCGGTGCTGCTTAGTGAAAGGAGACAGAGGAATTTTCCCCTCGGGCACCTTTTGCCCCTCCTTTATAGTAGTCATCAATGCCTTAGGCGCATAATACCTTACGCCCCTTGGCACGGCGTCTGCTTAATACTTTACGACCATTTTTGGTGCTCATACGAGCTCTAAAACCGTGATCGTTTTTACGTTTGCGTATACTGGGCTGAAAAGTGCGCTTCATATCTCAATTCCACCTTAGAAATGTTCTTTTTTTGTTCAAAAAGCCGTAAATGGCCAAAATAGCTGTCTATGATATTTTTATTTAGAGCATTTGTCAATGGGATTAGGATCAAGAGGGAGATTGTTCCGGGATGTCTTGTAGGGGCGGCTGATGCGCCGCCCTACTCTGCTCTAACTTGCCTAAACGAAATCTATAGTCGCTTGTACCGAGTATAGATTAGCTGAAACATCCTCTGTGCCTATGGAAGAACTTAGATATGGGGTGACCCCAGTTCCCGGTTGGTTGATTTTGGCATTATCTTGGAACCAAACATGCATATAAGATGCGTCTAATTTTACGTTTGGACTAATTCTATAGCCTGCACCCAGCGCGCCTACCCAACGATTACTATCGGGCAAGCGAATAGTTCTATCGGTATTATTGACTGGAGATTGATCATACGATCCGCCCATACGGAATGTCAAAGCATCCGTAAATTTGTATTCCGTACCTAAACTATAACGCCAGGTGTTGTCGAAATTTTGTGGACTATTAACCGCTACTGCCGCAGACGGCTGAATAAGATCAGTGGATCCCAGGTCTATTAAGGCAACGTCTTTTAAGGTTATGTTTTGTATGCTGCTCCATTGTGTATAATACACCGAAGCCATCATTGCCCATTTTGGATTGAGTTCTTGGTAGAAACTCGCCGTGGTCATTGCAGGCAATTTAATGTCCACATCAGTATCGGTTTTAAAGGTAGGATAGGAGCCAGAACCGCCGGCACCGCCGGCAACTGTACCGCTACCGCCAGAGTATTTGCTGCTACCGCTCAAATCATGCTGGATTGCAGAACGATAAGCTAAGCCTACACGTGAACCGGGGCTAAATTGGTATAAAGCACCTACATCCCAACCCACGCCCCAATCATCGGCACTATTTTTAATTTCACTATCACTGTATTGTAGAGGAACGCCTGGGAAAATGTCAGTCGGATTCGGTGACAAGTTAAAACGATGATTTGACTTTAGACTCATGCTTTCTATATCGATACCGCCGCCCAAAGAAAACTGATCATTAAACTTAAAAGCAATATTGGGATTGATGTTCATCGTCTGTATTTCGGATTTGGTTGCTTGGTAACGCAATGCGGTATCGTCTCCATAATCGGTAGACAAACCATAAGGAGCCGTCAAGCTGATACCGGCATAAATACGATCGGTAATGGGCATGGCATAGTGAAACTCAGGTATGAATGCGGTAGTACCTCCATTATCACTGGTAGGAGCAAGATTGCAAGCCCCCAACGAGCTGGCGCCACCACATGCTTGTCCATTGAATTCAGCACTACCCGTAACAAGGGTGCCACCACCAACGAATTCTGGATTTTTTAGATTCACTAAACCCGCAGGGTTACTCGTGTTAGTGGTTGCATCTTGTGCATAAGCAGCACCACCGGCGCCCGCTAAACCTATTTCTGTGGTGCTATATAAATCGCTTAATTGAAAACCGCCAGCAAAGGATTGGCCGTATAAGGCAGCCAAAAGCAAGGTTACTTTGCTGAAGGTAGGGAAAGAGGCTACGCGCAAGAGACGGACCATAATACACTCCTTGTTATACAAATGAACAAACTGGTTTATAAACCCAGGTTAGGAATCAAGTTATCAGTGATTTTACAGTGTTGTCAAGGGGTTAAACCTAAAATAGTTACTATTAGTTACCATTTTCGTAGGGAGGCTTCCTTGCCTGTTCCTAAGAAAAGTAATGCGTTTTTTCTTTACTCAAGATCTTAATAATATATTATTTTATATTTAAAGATTGTTATTATTATTAGCGTGGTGGCTATTAACGGTTACCCCGCTTTTTATATATTTAACAATAGATTAGGGTTGTAAAATATGCGCTGTACTCTTGTGGATAAGCTATTTTAAAAAAGGGACTTCTTTTTTATTGTTGTTTTATTCTGATACAGGCATTATCTTATCCACAGTTTTAGAGAGGGTTATTTTGGGGTTATAAGCAACTTGTTCTTTCTATATTTAAGGAACGCATTGTTTTTCGTAGGGACAGGCCTTCCTGCCTTGCCCCTACGGTAGAATATCGCTTTATCTTCTTTGCTGTTGTTTATCCCGATGCGGAGAATTAGGCTCCTCGTAAATATTTTCTTCTTTTGTTTTGTATCTAAACAAAAACTGTGGATAACTTTATAAAAGCTGTATAGACTCAGCATCCCCAAGAAGAAAAATATTAGTCGTCAGCGTTTTAGAGGAATTCATGTCAGAGCAACTC
The DNA here is from genome assembly GCA_021156165.1 of Gammaproteobacteria bacterium. Classification (GTDB taxonomy): domain Bacteria; phylum Pseudomonadota; class Gammaproteobacteria; order UBA1113; family UBA1113; genus VFKP01. Next base: position 11,148 of record JAJNBM010000032.1, read on the forward strand.
GATCTACCTTCAGCAATGCTTACTTTTTGGCAAGAATGCCTTGCCGTATTGCGTAATGATTTATCCAATCATCAATATAATACCTGGATCTCCCCTTTGCAAGCCGCGAGTAATAACAGTGGCGAATTATTTTTATTTGCACCGAATCCTTTTGTTGCTTCGTGGGTGGAAAAACATTTTAAAGCAAAAATAGAAACTATTTTTGTTGAAATGAATCAGGATGCGCGTTTTTGTGACACTAACGAATTTTCCATCACTGTAACGGTAGGTCAAAAAGATAAAAACGTGCATATGACCGGGGTTTCTACACGCTACCCTATTCAAAATGTAAACAACGATGCGCTTCCAACGGCGTTAAAGGAAAAAGAACCTTTTCAATCCAACCTTAATCCGCGCTTTACTTTTGAAACTTTTGTGGAGGGTAAATCGAATCAAATCGCTTTAGCGGCGTCTAAGCAAGTTAGCTTAGAGCCAGGTGGATCAAATAATCCTTTATTGATTTACGGTGGTGTAGGTTTAGGTAAAACACACTTAATGCATGCGGTGGGCAATGCCCTGCTCTGTCAAAATCCTGAAGCTAAGGTTTTGTATTTGCATTCGGAGCGTTTTGTGGCGGAAATGGTTAAAGCGATACAAAGCAACAAAATGGAAGATTTTAAGCATCGCTATAGGCAATTGAATGCTCTTTTGATCGATGACATTCAATTTTTTGCTGGTAAAGGACGTTCACAAGAAGAGTTTTTCCACACTTTTAATGCTTTGTTGGAAAGTCAGCAACAAATTATTTTAACTTGTGACCGTTACCCTAAAGAAATTGAAGGTTTGGAAGAAAGATTAAAGTCTAGATTTGGTTGGGGATTAACTGTCGCTGTGGAACCGCCTGAATTAGAAACCCGTGTGGCTATTTTGATGAATAAGGCCGAGGTTTCTAATATACCCTTAGAATATGATGTGGCATTCTTTATAGCCAAGAAAATTAGGTCAAACGTTCGTGAGCTTGAAGGGGCACTAAAACGCGTAATTGCCAGTGCTAATTTTACGGGGAAACCTATTTCCATAGACATGGTGAAAGAATCATTGCGTGATTTGTTATCCTTACAGGATAAACTGGTCACCATAGAAAATATTATTAAAACGGTTGCGGAATATTATAAAATTAAGGTTGCCGATCTTTTATCCAAGCGGCGTACGCGATCGGTAGCCAGACCTAGACAATTGGCCATGTGTTTAGCCAAAGAATTAACCAATCACAGTTTGCCCGAAATTGGTGATGCTTTTGGTGGCCGTGATCACACTACCGTTTTGCATGCGCACAAAACCATTAAGGGAATGTTGGAAACCGATATGAATATTGCAGAGGATTATAAAAATTTAATCCGTGTATTATCAACTTAATAGCGGGAGTAGGGTATGAATAAATTGCAAATAGTTAGGGAAGAATTGTTGAAACCATTACAGCAATGCTTAAATATTGCTGAAAAAAAAAGCACTTTGCCTATTTTATCCTATGTTTTACTGGATTTTTGCGACAATACGCTTTCTATTACGGCTACGGATACAGAAATTCAGCTTACCATAGTGGCTTCATTACACCATACAAATCCAACGTGTAAGATTACATTACCAGGCTATAAATTATTAGAGATCTGCAAGGGCTTATCAGAAGGGACCTTATTGTCTATTTCTGTAGAGACTGAAAAAGCGGTGGTGGTTGCTGGTAAAAACCGTTTTACCTTATTGTCTTTGGCGGCAAAAGATTATCCTTTATTTAATGACACAGCGGCAAGTGTAGAATGTAAAATAGCTAAAGACGATCTTTATTATCTTTTATCCAAAACTATTTTTGCAATGGCAGCGCAAGATGTACGTCATTATTTGAACGGTGTCTTGTTTAATATAGAGCAAGATATTTTAGAAGTGGTGGCTACCGATAGCCATCGCTTGGCATTAGCTGAAAGGAAATTATTGGCGGGTGTGGGGCAAAGTGCGCGTGCATTGGTTCCTAAGAATTGTATCAGTGAGATTTTACGGATCATAAGCCATTACGCAGGGGAGTGGCTGGTTAGTTTTAATGAGCAACAGATTACTTTTGCCTGCCAGGAGCTCACTTTGGTTTCTAAACTTATTAATGAACAATTTATTGATTTTAAAAAACTAATTCCGAGGCCGGGGGATAAGAATTTAATCGTTTCTTGTCAAGAATTAAAGCAGGCTTTAACTTTGGCAGCAATATTAACCAATGAGAAATCGCGTGGTGTGCGTCTGGATCTGGCGCATAATCAATTGAAGGTAACGGCCCATAATCCTGAGTATGAAGCTGCTGAAACCGAGATAGAGGTCAATTTTCCTTTTGAACCTTTTTCCGTGTCTTTTAATGTGGCTTATTTGTTGGATATTATCGCGGTTACGGATCAAAAAAACCTGTCTTTTTCTTTATCTGATACGAATGGGGTAGTTTTGGTGCAGCCCGAAGGCGTTACAGATTGCCTTTTTGTGGTGATGCCATTGTTAATTTAAGAATGTTCCACGTGGAACATTAAGTAGTTGTAGGAATAAACCTTCTATCTATTTTAAGATCTAGAGGTCAATAGTCCAAAGCTATCGCTGCCGTTGCGGCAATAGCTTATGATTGAATATAGATGAATATTCTAGAAGGGTGTCTCGTGAACCGCCCATGGGCTAACCAATGCCCGCGCTAAGAAGCCGAGTTGGGAGAGTAAATTGTTCCACGTGGAACATGAAAAGGTTGGTGAAATGTCTATAAAAACACTGTCTATTTATACCTTCCGCAACCTAACCGAGGCTCATCTGACTTTATCGCCTTTTTTTAACCTAATCGCGGGTGAAAATGGCGCAGGAAAATCTTCCATATTAGAAGCCGTTTATTTTTTATCCCATGGTCGCTCTTTTAGGGGGCATGTTTTAGAACCTTTGGTACAATTTAATCAACAAAAAACCATCTTACAAGCCCTCATTACCACGGCTGCACAAAATGAGGTGTCGGTAGGGGTTATGAAATCCTTGATAGAAGACGGGCAAATTAAAATCGGAGGCGAATTGTGTCGTAGTGCTGTGGAATTGGCGGCACTATTACCCGTACAGTTACTCAATGCGGATAGTTTTGACCTATTAAATGGTGGGCCCGCGTTTCGGCGCCAATGGATGGACTGGGGATTGTTCCACGTGGAACATGCTTACGGCGATCTATGGCGTCGTTATAACCATGTTTTAAAACAGAGGAATGCAGCGCTTAAGAAGGAGGGGGGTGCCGCCGTACGTTGTTGGGATGAAGAGCTGACTCAAATGGGGGAGAAAATGGCTTTACAGCGTGCTCAATATATAGAGCAGATTATGCCGCTGAGTAATGATATTTTTGGCCGTTTTTGTGATTTTTCCTTTTATTTTCAATATGAAAGGGGCTGGGGCGCGGATTTATCTCTACGAGACGCTTTACACGGTAGTTTAGCGAGAGATCAGCACTTGGGGTATACTAGCGTCGGCCCACATCGCGCTGATTTGAAGTTAAGCATAGAGAATAAAGCCGTGCAGGCTATTTTATCGCGTGGTCAACAGAAGTGGTTGATTTATAGCTTGAAATTAGCTCAAGGTCAGTTATTAAAGCAACAAACGGATAAAAACTGCGTCTATCTATTAGATGATGTCCCTGCCGAATGGGACGCCCAGAGGCAGAAAATATTAATTGGCGTATTACGAGATATGCTGTCGCAGGTATTGATTACGGGTATTGATTTATCCTATTTGTATGAATTAACAGGGGATCTGCCTACGAAGATGTTCCACGTGGAACGCGGAGTAGTGACGCAGCAACAGCTGCAAGCAGTTTGAACTCTGAAGAGAGGTTCCACGTGGAACATTGAGAATAATTTTTCGGTTACTGTGCTTATGAAAAAAAAAGATTCTTTTGACTTAATTCAGAAATACTTTACTGGTTGGAAGAATAATAGGCTGTGCATGATTCTTTCTAGTCTACATGAAAATTGCGTTATTATTGAATCTCATGGACCTATTTATTACGGCCTTTCCGATATAGAACAATGGTTCAATTTTTGGTTAGAAGCAAACAGTAAGATAACCAGATGGGATATTCTTTCTTTTTCCTTTTGCGAAGACGAAAACGCTGTTTTTGTAGAATGGGATTTTTCTTGTATCTCACATGCCACTGAATATAGCTTCTTTGGGCTGAGTCTAGTTAAATTCACAGAACAAAAAATTTCTTTTATTCACGAATACAGGATGACTAGGCCAGCATATAAATGGGAAGGAGCTAAATTAGACTCAGAGTAGGATTTTTTAACTTTTATGCCGGGGAATGCCATCATCGTGCAGGGCTCTCGGTGCGCGCAGGCACAAGCACGATGGGGGGACGATACTGGATCGCTGCTAGGCGGGGAGTATAACATTATTTGCAATAACTATAAGGGGCGTTTTTATGTCGATCAACTTTAACAACAAAACCGTTTTTATCAGCGGTGCATCCAGTGGTATAGGTTATGCCGCTGCCCATTTATTTGCCAGAGCAGGCGCAAGACTGCTTTTATTGGCTAGGCGCGAGGATAAATTGCGTTATTTAGCAGCACAACTGAAATCTGAATACAATACGCAAAGTTTAATTTTTGCAGCGGATATTTGTGATCACAATGCGGTAAAAAAAATATGCGCGGGATTAACATCGCCTTGGTCTGATATTGATGTGCTTATCAATAACGCCGGTTTGGCTTTAGGTAAGGATAAAGTGCAAACAGCGTTAGTAGAGGATTGGGAAAAAATGATCGATACTAATTTAAAGGGTTTACTTTATCTTACTCATGCCTTGTTGCCCAATATGCTGAAGCGTAATCAGGGGCACATCATTAATTTAGGATCTATTGCTGGGCGGCAAGTTTATGCAGGCGGCGCCGTTTATTGTGCTACTAAGCACGCGGTTAAAGCTTTTAATGATGCTTTACGTTGGGATCTGAATGGTAGTGCTATCCGCGTTTCTTGCGTAGAGCCCGGTATGGTGGAAACAGAGTTTAGCCAGGTGCGTTTTAAAGGAGACGTTGCACGCAGTGCACAAGAATATATTGGGATAGAAGTATTAACGCCTGAAGATATTGCAGATGCTATTTTTTATTGTGCATCCAGGCCAGCCCATGTTAACATTCAAGACATACTCATAACGCCCACTGCGCAAGCATCCGTTGCATTGGTGCATAGGCAACCTAAGGAATAAACTACAGATGATAAGAGGAACGATACGTGCCGTTTGTTTATCCCTATTATTTTGTTGGACGGCATGCACCGCGCAATCTATAAAAGCATCTGCTCCCCAGCAAGACAGGGCTGTTACAACGGTAGATACTCGTTTTTATCCAGGTGCCTTTGATCGCATCGTTGTTTATGGACCATTGCAAGTGGCGGTAACCAACGATCCCACGGTTAAAATGTACAGAGTGCAAAGCGCGCAATATCTACCTTTGTCTACCATAGCTTCTTTTTATGTGGCTAATGGGACGCTCTATATATATGCTATCACACCACCACAGCAGCCTAACCCTTATGAGATTAGGGGCTCCTTGCAAATAGCCGTGCCGCAGCTGAACGCGGTGGCAGCACACAATGGCGGTAAAATATTTATTGATAATATCCATACAGCCCATTTTATTGTTAAGGCGGATGGTCAAGGATTTATATCTTTGAATGGCCGCGCTACGCGCTTAGATGCCACCTTACTGGATAAAACGCGCTTAGATGCGCGTCATCTGCAGGTGCGTACTTTATTCATTAATACCTCCGGCA
>JAJNBM010000073.1 GCA_021156165.1 Gammaproteobacteria bacterium
CTACAGGCTGCGATAAAACCTATCTGCACACGCGCCCCAAAGGGTACGCGTACGCGCATGCCTTCCTGTGGCACAGGTCCTTCTGTCGTAACGATGTAGTCAAATAAGCCCCGTAACGGCACATCTAACGCCACTTTAGCGATGGAAGGATAGGTTAGTTCAGTCATAAATACGCGCCTTGCTCAATAAGGTTAGAGTATAACAAAAACAATGCCGCCATGGTTCTCATCATCTGTGGATAACTTTGTGATTAAGTTTCTCTAACCGTGCAATCAATAATTAGAGATATTGTTCATCTTTATTTCATCAGAAATATCTCACAAAAAAATCGTTATAAATCAAATGGATAAAATTTTTTTGCGAAATATCAAAAAAGCCTTGCCTTTTAAAAATTTTTTTGGTAGCGAGCGTACCTGTGGATAACTTTGTGAACAGTTAACATAGAAATCATCGCTCAACTATGTGTTAATGCTTTAGAATGGCCAAAAAAAGACTATATTTAACCGATTAGCTTGCTTTCTAATCAACTCATTTGCTTTTAGGCCCTAAATTGGGCACACTGTTTTTTCCTAAAACAAGGCGAGGATCTGATGTTTAATTATTTGCTTATAGGCCTAGGCGGTGCCCTAGGCGCCATGGCACGCGTGGGCGTGGGCCGGTTATTTCCCGCCACCCTGGCCGGTACTATCCCTGTACAAATGATGGCGGTCAATGTCATCGGCTGTTTTGTGATGGGCCTATTGTCTTCATGGTTGGAGCATCATCATAGCCCCTTGGCCTTACGTTATTTTTTAATCACCGGTGTACTCGGCGGCTTTACCACCTTTTCTGCTTTTGCCTTGGAAGGTTCCTTGTTATTGCAAAAACAGCAGTATTGGCCTGCAGCCGCTTATATTGGTTTGACAGTGGTATTGTGCTTGGCGTTTTTCTTTGTGGGATCTAAGCTGTTTCTGCGGTTGGTGTGAGAGGCTCCTCAGATCTGAAGAAACTATTTTCAGTTGTACAATTTTCTCGTACCACCCAGAAAGTCTATAAGGGGGATAGCAAAATGCCACCCCCTTTATTCAGCTCAGGATCACGCCACCGCATTCGCCAATTTCACCCACTGCTCCACACTCATTTGCTCGGCGCGCATTTTGGGATCTAAACCCAGCGCGGTTAATTCTTCAGCATTAAAATAGGTCTTTAAACTGTTTTGTATGGTTTTACGGCGTTGATTAAAGGCATCACGTAAAATGTCTTCTAGCACCACCATTGAAGTAACCACATACAAAGGCTTTTCATACGGAACCAAATACACTATTTTTGACATCACCTTAGGTTGCGGCTTAAACGCTTGTGGCGGCACGCTAAATAACGCCTGCACTTTGCATTGCAATTGCACCATCACACTCAAACGCCCATAGGCTTTGCAACCCGGTTGTGCCGCTAAGCGATCTATTACTTCCTGCTGTAACATAAATAACATATCGGCGATATGATCTTTTTGCGCTAACAGGTGAAACAACAGGGGTGTGGAAATGTTATAGGGTAAATTGCCGATGATGCGCACTTTGTTCTGTGCCAAATTTAACTCTGTCAAAGAAAAAGTGAGCGCATCCTTATGATGAATATGCTGCTGTAGCTGCGGATAGCGCTGCTGTAAATAAGCGATTAAATCATTATCGATCTCAACCACATCCAGCAACGCACCACTTTTTAATAGATGCTGCGTTAACGCCCCACGCCCTGGACCAATTTCTAATATCCGCTCGCCTTTTTGTATTGCAAAAGCACTAAATATAGCCTCTATAACCGCTTCATCCTGCAAAAAGTTTTGCCCAAACTGTTTTTTAGCGGCAATAAAACGTGTCATTTTAGGGCTTTTTCTGTGTTGGAGTGCCCTCTTTCTTCAGATAAATCTTAATATAGGTAGTTTGACGCATACGTTGTAGCCAATCTTGTGTTTTTTCATTCATTCGACTTTCAAACAGCATGCGCCTTACCTGCAATTCTTTATATTCTTGTGTATTGTCTTTTTCCCTACGCGCCAATACCTGGATTAGATGCCAACCATATTGACTTTTAACCGGCGCACTGATTTGATTAATAGCCAACGCGTCCATTGCTTTTTCAAACGGCGGTACTAAAGCACCGGGCTGTACCCAGCCTAAATCACCGCCTTTAATCGCGCTGGTAGGATCTTGCGAGTATTTCTCTGCTATCTGCTCAAAGCTGACGCCACTGGCTATTTGTTTTTTTAAGTCCAGTAATTCTTTACGCACCGTTTCATCCGTATGCACAGCATCCGTTTTAATGAGAATATGGCGTACATGCGTTTCTTGTACTATGTGTTTTTGGTCATTGCTTTTAACCCCAACCAAACGCAATACATGTATACCATTGCCGGTGCGCAGAGGAGCGCTTACATCGCCTTGATTTAAACCCTGCACTGCTTGCACAAAAACCTGCGGCAACTGCTCCGGCGTGCGCCAACCTAAAGCGCCTCCTTGTAGGGCTTCATCACCATTCGATTGTGCTGCTGCCAATTGATTGAAATTAGCGCCTGCCTTTAATTGCCGTATAATATCAGCCGCTTTTTTATTCGCCGCCGCTAATTCCTCCGATGAAGGCTCATCCGGTAATGCAATTAAAATATCTTCTATATTATATTCCACTGCTTGTGCTTCATGCGCTTGTTGATAGCCCTTAGAATTTAAAATATTGTCTACGTCCTGCTTACTAATATAAACACGGGGGGCCACTTCGCGTTGTAATAATTGTTGTATAATAAGTTGTTCACGCACTTGGTTACGATAAAAATCGTAATTAATATTATCGTTGCGCAAAGTTTGCTTGAGTGCATCTATGTTCATCTGATTTTTTGCAGTGATGTTGGCTATGGTTTGATCCAAGGCGGCATCATCAATGCTAATGTTCATTTTAGCCGCCATCTGCAATTCCAATTTCTGATCTATCATGCGTTCTAGCACCTGGGAATCCAGCTCCGCATTGGTGGGCAAGGGAGTATTATTACGCTTTAACTGTATTTTGATGTACTCCACTTCTTTGTCCAATTCACTTTGCGTGATGACATCATCCCCCACTACCGCCACAACCGTATCTAAGGATGCGGGCTTTGCTGCTTGCATTGTCCGCGGTGTCAAGGTTAAGCCTATGGCAAATACTAACAGGCTAGAGAAGAAATAAAATTTAATTTTGTCCATTTTATGTCCGAATTAAGTTATTTGGGTATTACCTTTGTGCGTATATTAACCCATTAGGGCTTGTGCGCACAAGGTGAGGAGATTTGGGGAAGGTGTAATGCCCCTCGCGTAAGGGAAAGTGGCCAGGCCCTAGACTTTTAAGCAGCTGGGGCAGGGCTGTTACTTTGTGCTTGAGGACGCCGGTTTGAAGGGTTCGGGGCTAAAAAAGAAGCTCCGGTGGTCCAGTTTATGTAGCCATGTCCGCATGCCGATCCAAAAAGCAAATTGGCGCAGGATGGCATTAACGAAGGCCCTAAACTTGCAATTGCCACTACAGTAGAAAGGAACCTATTTACAATAGCCGTTGCAACCGCTTCTAAGAACTTAGTCGCACTAGAAACAACTTTATCGTATCCAGCAGCTTGCAACTTCGTTTTTGCCTCTTGATACTCTTCATCACTACATTTTTGAGGCGTCGTTGGCAAAACAGAGCTATTTTTCACTGTTGGCTCTATAAGGGGTTGAAGTTGCTTCGTTGCATACTTCACTACAGTGGTCAAGTAACCCGTGACTTCTGTAGGAGCAGATTCAAACGCTTTGCCAGCAGCTACAAAAAGTTGTTGTCCTGCGGTGTAAATAGAGTCTGGAGTTTGGAGATTTTCCTGGCAATAGTTGTTTAGTGAAGATTGTATCCCTATGTAGTAGTGCTCAAGAATCATGATAAATAATGCGCGCGCTTTAACATATGGGCTAGCATCTAAATTAGAAATGATATCACTTATTTTTAAATAGAATGAACTGGAAACAGATAAATTCATATGTATATCACACCCATCAGCGCAACGTACTAATTCACATAATACCGCATACAAAGCAGCCGTATCGTTAAAACCAGCCTGTTCTAACTCTTGTATCTTAATGAGGTTCTTCTCTAACTCTGCCAAGTATTCAGATGTTTTGTTTCTGTCTTCTGGCGTCTGCCAGGAAGGATAACCATATTTCATAGTTTCGGTTATGTGCTTAGCGAATGCCTTGATAGAAGAACTGGCATCGCCCTGGGCAAGGGCATGAAATTTATTCATTAAATTTGAATCAACTAAACCCAACCCTTCATCTGAAAGTAAAGAACCCACAGCATTACACAATCTTTCTTCTGAAACCTTTACTTCATTAGTCATGTGTGTATACTCAACAGTAAGCCTTCTATCTACCATCGACACACGTTGGGTTGTCGTAATAATTAGAAAGGCAGGCGCTTCCTCGAGTGCATTTTTAGGCTCGCCGAGGGGAATACCGTTGTCATCTACTATGAAATACGATCTAACTTCTGCAACTTCTGTTATCTCAGCTGTATTTGCATCCGTAAAAACAATCGCCCATAATTTTGGCGTAGGGGTAAC
>JAJNBM010000033.1 GCA_021156165.1 Gammaproteobacteria bacterium
ATTCGGACGTAGGGTTTTAATCAAGACCTTTTCAGTACTATTTGGCACTTTTGCTCTATAAATCAAATAGCGCCCGTTTGTCCCTAGGGTTTCCGTAATGTCGTATTGTCCTATAACTGCCATGTTTTTTCCCGCTTGTGCTCTGAATATAGTATAGTCGAATTTATTTTATTGCGTAGGGAGCAGGCCCTACGAATACAAGGATGACAAGCTTACTGTAGGGCTGGTAGCCCTGGATGCCCTCCCATAAATATGCGATAATGCGCCGCAAATAAAATCACACAAAGGCAGAGCAAAAAATGGGCAAACGCACGGTACTGTATGACACTCATGTAGCCATGGGCGCCAAAGTGGTTGATTTCGCTGGTTTTGACATGCCGTTGCATTATGGCTCACAAATAGAAGAGCATCACCAGGTAAGGTTGCATGCAGGTATTTTTGATGTCTCCCATATGATGGTAGTAGATGTTTTGGGTACCGGCGCCCGCGATTATTTGCGCTATTTACTTGCCAACGACATAGATAAAATGGCGCATCGCGGCAGCGCCCTCTACAGCTGCATGCTAAATGAACAAGGCGGTGTCATTGATGATTTGATTGTTTATTTTATAGATTCGCAGCACTATCGCGTCGTCTTAAACGCTGGTAGCGCCCAAAAAGACTTGCAGTGGATGGAGAGCCACGTCAACCACTACGCACTAGGCTTACAGCGCCGCGATGATCTAGCCATTCTCGCCGTGCAAGGCCCAGAAACACTCGCCCTATTAACCGCTTTAAATAATCCTTTTATTACTGACATCATACATACCATAGCCCGCTTTGAATGTGCCGAAAGCGATGATTTATTCATCACTCGCACGGGTTATACGGGTGAAGATGGCTTTGAATTGATTGTTCCGAATAACCGCGTTGTGGCTTTATGGCAACAACTGTGTGCCGCTGGTTTTAAACCCTGTGGCTTAGGCGCACGCGATACTTTGCGTCTAGAAGCCGGTTATAATTTATATGGCCAGGATATGGATGAAAGCACCTCGCCTCTATGTTCCAACTTAGCGTGGACTGTGGCTCTGCAACCACAAGAGCGTTTATTTATAGGTAAAAGTGCCTTGCTGGCCGAAAAAGAACGCGGTGTGACGCAACAATTGGTGGGTTTGGTATTAGCAGACAAAGGGGTGTTGCGATCCCATCAGCGTGTTGTATTGGCTGACGGACGAGAAGGCGTTACCACCAGCGGCTCCTTTGCGCCCACCTTAGGACAATCCATTGCCTTAGCACGCATCCCTAAAGGCGATTATAAAGAATGTGAAGTCATCATCCGCGACAAAGCGCATAAAGCCAATATAGTCAAACCCCCTTTTGTTCCCTTTAACTCTAGTAAAAACTCATAAGGAGCACTCATGAATACCTTACCTCAAGAATTACGTTATACCACCACTCACGAATGGGTACGTATTGAAAACGACACTGCCACTATAGGCATTACCGAACATGCGCAATCTTTGCTAGGGGATTTGGTGTACGTAGATTTACCCCCGGTTAAAAAAGGGTTGGCCGTAGGCGACGACGCTGCCGTAGTAGAATCAGTCAAGGCTGCTGCGGATGTCTACAGTCCTGTAGATGGCGAAGTGATTGAAGTAAATGCCGCCCTAAACGACAAACCCGAATTGATCAATCAAGACCCTTACGGTGCAGGATGGTTGTTTAAAGTTAAGCTCGTAGGTGAATTACCTTTAAGCTTATTGTCTGCTGCAGATTATGAAGCGATGTTAAACGAAGAATAATAATAGATAGGTAATATTATGCCCTTTATCCCACACACAGAAGATGATGTTAAAGCGATGTTAAACACCATCGGTGTTAATCGCATCGACGATTTATTTGATGAAATTCCCGGCCATTTACGCATTAGAGATTTAAACGCTTTAGATTCTGGCTTAAACGAAATGACCATGAGCCGCGATATGAAAGAGCGCGCAGAGCGCGATGGTGGCTTGGCTTGCTTTTTAGGAGCGGGGGCCTATGAGCATCACATTCCTGCAGCGGTATGGCAGATTGCAAGTCGCGGCGAATTTTTAACCGCATACACGCCATACCAGGCCGAAGCCAGTCAAGGCACCTTGCAATTGTTATACGAATATCAAACCATGATGGCCCATCTTATGGGTTTAGAAGTCTCCAATGCTTCTTTATACGATGGCGCCTCAGCTTTAGCGGAAGCCGTGTTAATGGCGGTGCGTGCGAATACCGCAGCCAAAGAACCGCGGATTTTGATCGCGGGCAATTTGCATCCACATTATCGCCAAACCATTGAAGCCTTAGTACGGCCACAAGGCATACATTTAGAAACGCTGCCTTATAATGATAAAACAGGTTGTTTAGAACCACAACTGCCTAAAATAGAAAACGGCGACATGGTTGCTGTTGTGATTGCGCAACCTAATTTTTTTGGCGGCATAGAAGAAGTGGATAACATCACCGATTGGGCACATCAACATCAAGCCTTGGTTATTGCGGTGGTTAATCCTATTGCCATGGCTTTATTAAAAGAGCCGGGGGCTTGGGGACAACGTGGCGCCGATATCGTCTGTGGGGAAGGCCAACCTTTAGGCGTTCCTTTAGCAAGCGGCGGTCCTTATTTCGGTTTTTTATGCACTAAAATGGATTATGTACGACAAATGCCGGGCCGCTTAATCGGCAGAACAATTGATCAAGATGGCAAAACGGGTTTTAGTTTAACGCTGCAAGCGCGCGAACAACACATCCGCCGCGCCAAAGCCACTTCTAATATTTGCACCAACCAAGGTTTAGCTGTTACTGCAGCTACCATTTATATGAGTCTGTTAGGCGCTAGCGGTCTTGCCGATGTGGCCAAAGCCTCCCACGCTAATAGTAAAGTCTTGTGTACCGCTTTAACGGCTTTACCTGGCATACGTTTGCGTTTTAATAGCCCTTACTTTCATGAATTCGTCATAGAATGTCCCTGTCCAGCGGATAGCTTGATACAAGCTCTACTAAAAAAGAATATTTTAGCGGGCTTAGACTTAAGTGTATTGTCGCCTGAGTTAAATCATTGTTTATTGATCTGCGTTACCGAAACCAAAACCAGCGACGATATCCATACCTATGCCAATGCGGTACAGCACGCTTTGCAACATATACTCACAGCAGTAGAGGATTAAACGAACATGCTTATTTTTGAAATCAGTGCCAAAGGGCGCCGTAATCATTTACAATCTCCCCGTCATGCTCCAGAAGCAAGCGATATTCCCGCACATTTATTGCGAAAGAACGCCCCACTTTTTCCAGAAGTCTCTGAGTTGCAAGTGGTACGTCATTACACTCAATTGTCGCGAAAAAATTTTTCTATAGACACCCAATTTTATCCTTTAGGCTCTTGTACCATGAAGTACAATCCACGCGGAGTGCATCAATTAGCAAGCTTAGAGGGTTTCTTACAACATCACCCCCTCACTCCCGCCAGTCATAGCCAAGGGTATTTACAATCGGCTTATGAATTGCAACAAATTCTGAGTCATATTACAGGCCTAAGTGCCGTATCTTTAACACCGATGGCGGGTGCACAAGGTGAATTTGCGGGCGTTGCCATGATACGGGCTTATCACTTAGCGCGTGGCGATACGGCGCGTACGGAATTTCTAGTGCCTGATGCCGCACACGGTACCAATCCCGCTACCGCCGTTATGTGCGGTTTTCGCATTAAAGAAATCCCTACCGATAAACACGGCGATGTCGATCTAGATGCGCTACGCGCCGCCGTAGGCCCCCACACTGCAGGCATCATGTTGACCAATCCATCGACCTTAGGCGTATTTGAACGCCGCATCAGTGATATTGCTCAGATCATCCACGAAGTGGGCGGATTATTATATTACGATGGCGCTAATTTAAATGCTATTTTAGGTAAATGTAGACCGGGTGATATGGGTTTCGATGTCATGCACATCAACTTACACAAAACCTTTGCTACTCCGCATGGCGGCGGCGGCCCGGGTTCCGGCCCTGTAGCCGCGAATGAACGCTTAAAACCATTTTTGCCTACGCCTATCGTTGGCTACGATGGCAAACACTATAAATGGTTAACCGAAAAAGAGTGCCCACAAAGCATAGGTCGGTTGTCCGCATTTATGGGCAACGCCGGTATTATTTTACGTGCGAATATTTATGCGCGCTTCTTAGGCCGCGAAGGTTTGTGCCGCGTTTCAGAATACGCTACTTTAAATGCCAATTATTTAATGGCACGCTTGCAACAAGCCGGTTTCACTTTGGCTTTCCCCGACAGACGCGCTAGTCATGAGTTTATCATTACCTTTAAAAAAGAAGCCAAAACCTTAGGCGTCACTGCCAAAGATATTGCTAAGCGTCTATTAGATTACGGCGTACACGCGCCTACGACTTATTTCCCTTTATTGGTACCGGAATGCTTTTTGATTGAGCCTACTGAAACGGAATCTAAAGAAGAATTGGATAATTTTGTTAACATCTTAATAATGGTGTTAAAAGAAGCACAAGATTCTCCTGAGCTAATCAAACAGGCGCCACATAATTTACCCGTGCGCCGTTTAGATGATTTAAAGGCCGCTAAAGAATTGGATTTGACTTGGCGGGACTCGCAATAGGAAAGAACTATCGTAGGGGCAGTCCCTGTGGTTGCCCCTTTAGGGCAGGCACAGGGAACCGCCCTACGAAAAACGCTGCGTTCCTTCTCTTGTGGCTTCGCAGTTGACGGTAGCCGAATCAGCAACGCTCACAAATACCCTCTAACCACAAGCGCGTATTTTCTTCTACGTCACTCAAGGAGCCGCTGGTATCGATGATATGGAAGCGTTCCGACTCTTTGGCCGCTAAATTTAAATAATATTCGCGAACGCGATTAAAGAAATCCATTTTTTCCACTTCTATGCGATCCAACTCGCCACGCGCCTTGATACGATCTAAACCCACTGCGGGTGGCGCATCCAATAATAGAGTGTGGTCAGGAGATAAATCTCTGAGGAGCCATTCTTTTAAATAAGTAATTCTACTTTCTTCTATGCCGCGACCAGCACCCTGATAAGCAAAACTGGCATCGACAAACCGATCGCTAATCACCCACAATCCTTTTTTCAAAGCAGGCTTAATCACATGTTGACTGTGTTGATAGCGACTCGCAAAAAACAACAGCAGTTCACTTTCAGGCAATAGTATTTCATCGCTTTTATCTAATAACAACGAACGAATCTTTTCAGCCAAAGGAGTTCCTCCAGGCTCGCGTGTGACGATATGCGCGATGCTCTGCTGATTCAAATAACTTTGTATGGTTTTTATGGCGGTACTTTTGCCCGCACCCTCGCCACCTTCTATACTGATAAATTTTGCATCTTTATTCACTGCTTGCTCGCCCCTTGTTTTAAATACTGTGCTACCGCGACATTATGCTCCGCCAATGTAGCCGAAAACGTATGTAAGCCATCGCCTCTAGCCACAAAATAAAGATAATCGCTCATAGTAGGATGCAACGCGGCCATTAAAGCATCTAAACTGGGTAAAGCAATAGGCGTGGGCGGCAACCCTTTGTACTTATACGTATTATATGGGCTATCGATTTTTAAGTCAGCGCGCGTTAGATGGCCCTTGTAACGACTTCCTAAAGCATAAATCACAGTGGGATCAATTTGCAAATACATGCCTAATTTTAAGCGATTAATCAACACGCCTGCAATCAAACGCCGTTCCTCTGCGGATGCTGTTTCTTGCTCTATCAAGGAAGCTATAATCAAAGCTTCATAGGGAGTACGATAGGGCAAATTGGGGGCACGCGTCGCCCACAATAAGTTTAGATTATCCTCCATTAAACGATGCGCGCGCTGCAATAACAATAAGTCAGAATACCCCGGATAAAGAGCATAAGTATTTGGCCAGAACATCCCTTCTAAAGAGGCAGTGGCAGGCAAACCTAAGACATTGCACAAAGCCTCACGCGATAACAATACGGGTGAATGCTGTAAACGCGAATCACTCATAACCACTTGCAACACTTTATCCGCTGTCCAGCCATCGACCAAAGTGATATTTTGTATAACCACTTCACCATGCGACACTTTATGTAAAATACGGTAAGCCGAGTCACCCGGTTGAAACACATAATAACCCACACGCAAATGGCGGCTTTGTCCTGAAAAACGTGCGAGCCAATAAAAATATCGGCGTTGGTGTCCGGGTAAATAGCCTTTCGCTTCTAGAGCCGCAGCAATGTCGTAGGTAGATTGCCCTGGACTCAGTTCGAAATAGAACGGCGTATTGCCGCTGATCAGCGGGCCATAGATAAAATAAAGAGCACGTGTGAGTAAAAGAATAAAAATTAAAATCAGTAATAGAACTAAACCATAGCGTTTACACAACAGCCTAAGCGGCATAACTATACCCAATACATTGCGAGCTGCGAGCTTCTACGTAGGGGCAACCCCCTGTGGTTGCCCCCCTAGGGCAGGCACAGGGGCCTACTCCTACGTTCTTTCTTCCATCTTCATTGGCGACAAATATATACGCGCCATTTTCCCCACATGTCCCTATTGTATGCATCTGGCCTACGGCTTTAGGGTCGTAAAAATTAAAGATCCGTTCGTGCCACCAAACCCAAAGGAATTGGATAATACCGCTTTAACCGCACGTTTTTGTGGCTGATGCGCTACAAAATTTAAATCGCAACCTTCATCAGGATTGTCTAGATTGATAGTGGGCGGTAATACTTGATCTTGTAAAGCTAAAATAGAAAAAATAGCTTCTACTGCACCGGCAGCGCCCAATAAATGTCCCGTCATAGATTTAGTGGAACTGACTGCTAATTTATAAGCATGATCCCCAAATAATTTTTTAATGGACATCGCTTCCAGCTCATCGCCCTTCGGAGTAGAAGTGCCGTGGGCATTAATATAATCGATTGCCTCTAAAGGCAATTTAGCGTCGGTTAAGGCATTTTGCATGGAACGGATAAAACCATTGCCGTCTGGATCGGGCGCGCTCACGTGATAAGCATCGCTGCTCATACCAAAACCGGCCAATTCAGCATAAATTTTAGCGCCGCGTTTTTTGGCACATTCATATTCTTCTAAAATCAATACACCCGCCCCATCGCCTAACACAAAACCATCGCGGCCTTTATCCCAAGGTCTACTGGCTTTTTCAGGGGTATCGTTGCGGGTAGATAAAGCACGCATAGCAGCAAAACCACCCAAGCCCGAAGGACAAGTGGCCATTTCAGCACCGCCCGCTAGCATCACATCGGCATCGCCATAGGCAATCATACGCATTGCTTGGCCTATATTGTGCGCACTGGTAGTACAGGCCGTCACTATAGAAATAGTAGGACCTCGCAGCCCCTTTAGAATGGAGATATATCCAGATGCCATATTAATAATAGTGCCTGGAATAAAAAAGGGGGAAATACGTCTGGGACCGCTATTGAGTATGGTGCTGTAATTTTTTTCTATGGAAGGCAAGCCACCTATGCCAGAGCCTATCGCTACGCCAATGCGATCGCGATTGGCGTCGGTGACTTCTAAACCCGCGTCTTCCATCGCTTGCAGCGAGGCAGCCACAGCAAATTGCACAAAGATGTCTACCTTACGCGCTTCTTTGCTGTTCATATAAACTTCTGGATCAAAGCCATACACCGAAGCACTAAATTGTGTGGTATATTGAGATACATCGAAAAAATCTATAGGTCTAGCGCCACTTTTTCCAGCCAAAATGCCAGCCCAAGTGTCTTGCACATTTAACCCCAATGGAGTCAACATACCCATACCCGTAACCACTACTCTACGCATGGCGACTACCCCTGATTAATTTAATCATCTAAAGACATTAAGCGCTTTTAGCGTTTGCTTTGATGTAATTAATGGCACTCTGCACAGTAGTCATTTTTTCGGCCTCGGAATCTGGAATTTCGGCATCAAATTCTTCTTCCAAAGCCATAACAAGCTCTACGGTATCCAAAGAATCGGCACCTAAATCATCAATGAAAGAAGAATCGGGTTTTACATTCTCTCGATCCACACCTAATTGTTGAGCAATAATATTCACCACACGATCTTCTACAGTACTCATCTAACAGATTCCTCATAATAATTAATATTAAATCCCATTAGTGGCCGCATTGCGCCAGTTTGGGGAGTATACCACCTCAGATCGCATTGATCTAGAGATGGCTTAAGGCCTAAAATATGCCTATTTTTTAGGCAAAACAGGTTCGCCACAGAGGATAATTGTACCATAATGGTGTGGCTTGTCTAGGGTAAGTTTTAAGGCCTGTTTCCAGGCCTTAATCATTCACTACATTCTAGGGGAGGGTGGTTCTAGTTCATTGCTGTTTTCAGGAACGATTAAAGCGTATACCTCCCCGCCTAACACAGTCGTTTCGCCTTGAGGCGGGCATTCTCTCCCTAAATCGCTCGGCTGTTCTGACGCAAAAGGTGGCTTCAAAAAAAGCGGCCTCAAAATAATTCGCCTAAAATGCTCTATACCAAAATCCTTTACGTGTTCACCTACGTCATTTATTACGCCGCCTATACAGGTAACCACATCTTCCATCGCTCTAGTTGTAATTTCTTGTACCTTACCTATTACATCCTCATTTGAATTAGCCATTATTTACCTCGCTGAATTTATTATATTTTTCAATTAATTATAGGTTAATAGTTCTATGAATACAAGCATAATATCACAACATATAATTTATATCTAGTGATTCAAGCCTCCCCTCAACACCCGCTATTCTAGCTTTATTTTTTCGTACAAAACTGCTACAATGTAGGCCCTTAACGGCATCCATAATTAAAAATGTAGAGTGGAGTAGTCATGTTTGAAAATAACCGTATAGTCATGGTCACCCCTGCGCGCTTGGGGGATACCCTGATGTGTACACCCGCGATCCACTTGCTCAAGCAAACTTGTCCTTCTGTTAAAATCGACATCATTGCCTTGTCTGTAATTTCTGCAGATGTCTTACGCAATAATCCAGACATCGATCGCGTTTTTGTACGGCCAGAACCCGCTACCCTGCCCTCTTATGACAGGGCCATCAATATCCACCATGGTCCGGAAGCACAACACTATTTAGACGCTTTAAACGTACCACTAGATACCATAGGCGCGAAAGATCCCCATATCCATCAAGCAGAACAAGCTGTATTATTTATGCAAAAACTATTGTCCTTAAATACGTGTACCATAGAAAAAAATTATCGCTTATTTCCTAGCCCAGAAGATTTTGCTCACGTTGAAACTATTTTTAGGCAACATGGAGTAGACTTAAAAAAAGATATTTTATTAGGTTGCCAAATCGGTTGTCATAGCATCGCTAAAAAGCGTTTTACCTTTTTGAAAAAATTAAGCCATCCTAAAATTTGGCCTTTG
Organism: Gammaproteobacteria bacterium; assembly: GCA_021156165.1. GTDB lineage: Bacteria > Pseudomonadota > Gammaproteobacteria > UBA1113 > UBA1113 > VFKP01. Next base: position 9,412 of record JAJNBM010000033.1, read on the forward strand.
GAACACGTCGTTGAGCTTGCTCAAAAGCTACATGCCTATAATCCTCGGATTAAACTGGTTATCCCAGGTTCCAATAGCGAGAAAGCCTTAGGTAAAAAATTAGAAAAACGCGCGCCTAATATCGTTAACTTTATCGATCAAACCACTGTCCCCCAATTGTATTCTTTAATGAAATACTTAAAATTGTTTATTTCCTCAGACACAGGTCTGATGCATGTGGCTTGCGCCAGTAACGTTCCCTTGATAGCACTATTTGGTCATACCAGTTTAACCCGCACAGGGCCTTACCCTAAATTAAAAGATTTAGCCCTCATTCAAAGGCCGTCCATGGAGGCCATTACAGTGGATGAAGTGCTTCAGGCGGTTATAAACAAACTATAGAGTCTGTCGTAGGTACGGGGCCCGTGCCCTACCCTAGTATGGGCAGCCACAGGGGCTACCCCTACGATAGATCACCGCTTTATCTTGTTTGCTGTTGCTTCTCTCATGTAGCCAGGGGATTAAGGTACCTGACGATTGCCGCCCTACTGCATATACATGCCGCCATTGACTTGTATCGTTTCGCCCGTGATATAACTCGCGCCCGAGCTTGCTAAAAAACACACTACAGCAGCAATTTCCTCTGGCGTACCGATGCGTTGCATAGGTATCGTTTTTTTAAGCTGGGCTTGCTGTTCTTCCGTTAACGCGCTGGTCATGTCTGTGCCTATAAACCCCGGCGCAACTACATTCACGGTGATATTGCGACTCGCTACTTCTTGCGCCAAAGACTTGCTAAACCCAATGACGCCCGCCTTAGAAGCGCAGTAATTCGCTTGCCCGGGATTACCCGAGACCCCCCCTACAGAGCTAATGTTAATAATACGACCCCACTGTGCTTTTAACATGGCCCGCAAGCAAGGTTTGGTGACGCGATACAATGACGTTAAATTAGCGTCTAATACACTTTGCCATTCTTCCATCTTCATGCGTAAAAGTAAATTATCGGCGGTAATACCGGCATTATTAACCACGATTACAGGCGCGCCATACCCCTCTTCTACTGCGGCTAACGCCGTAGCCACCGAATTGTCATCGCGCACATCCATAATCACCGCGCCACCTGCATAACTCTTTGCAGCTAAAGCATTTTTAATAAGTTGAGCACCTTTATCACTCGTAGCAGTACCGACCACGGTTGCGCCCATTTCGGCTAAACCCAATAATATGGCCTGTCCTATACCGCGACTAGCACCGGTAACCAATGCTACTTTATCAGTTAAACTCATTTAATTTATCTCCTCTATCGCATCATTAAAACAACTGGGATCTTTTAATGCTAAGCTTTTTAGACCCTTATCTATGCGCTTATTCAAACCTGTTAACACATTTCCAGGGCCGCATTCTAAAGCCAAGGTAACCCCTTCAGCGACTATGCGCTGCACAGTTTCCACCCAACGCACGGGTTGATACAATTGTTCCACTAAACGCTGACGTATATCATCGGGATGATCAACCACATCTACAGTGGCATTGTGAATAATAGGATAACACGGTGCGCGTATGGCAGTGCGTTCTAAAGCATCACCCAAGGCTTCTGCAGCGGGTTTCATCAATGCGCAATGCGAAGGCACACTTACAGCCAATAATTTTGCTATTTTAGCACCTGTCGCTTTAGCTTCTTCTATTGCATACAACACCGCTTCTTTATGGCCAGAAATCACCACTTGTCCTAGGGCATTATAATTGGCCGGACTTACCACACCCTCTTTGCTAGCCTGCTGGCACAAATTTGCCACGGCTTCGTCACTCAAACCCACAATAGCCGCCATTGCACCCACACCCTCCGGTACAGCTTGTTGCATCAAGCGGCCACGCAGCGCAACTAAAGCAATCGCGTCTTCAAACGCAAGCGCTTCGGCACACACTAATGCCGTATATTCACCCAGACTGTGCCCTGCTAAAAAACTCGGTTTTGTTTTCGCTGTTTGTTGCCAAATCAACCACATCACATACGATACCGCGAGTAATGCTGGTTGTGTGTATTGCGTTTGATCCAAAAGACCGCGACTATCGCGGTTCACTATTTCCCACAAATCGTCATTTAACACTTTAGAAGCTGGGCGAAACACAGTGCCTAATATGGTCGCATAATCCGCTTCGAAAGCACTTAACATGCCCACCGATTGTGAGCCTTGGCCGGGAAATAGAATCGCATATTTTTCCATATCATATCCTGTTCATCACGGTAAAACTTATTTTCAAACTGGATCTCCGCAGCCCCCGGAATCGATTTCATAGGGCGGGAATAGTGACCTCTAATAAACAATTAACGCCGCACCCCAAACAAAACCCCCGCCTATGGCGTCTAATAGTAAAGTGTGACCGCGTTGTATACGCCCATCGCGTACCGCTTCATCTAGAGCCATTGGTACCGAAGCAGCTGAAGTATTGGCGTGACGATCCACCGTCACCACCACTTTATCCAGTGATAATTTTAACTTCTCGGCCAGCGCAGTAATGATGCGTAAATTGGCTTGATGTGGAATTAACCAATCAATAGCCGACTGCGACATTTGATTCGCTGCCAAAGCTTCTTCCACCACTTCCTCTAAGGCTTTTACCGCAAAGCGGAATACTGCGCGGCCATCCATAGAAATATAGGGTACTTCATCTTTTTTGCATTGGCCTGGCAACCAGCTAGGAATGTATAAACTGTCTTTCTGTCGCCCATCTGCATGTAGATGCGTCGATAAAATTCCAGGGTTTTCTGCAGCTTGTAAAACTACCGCCCCTGCGCCATCGCCAAATAACACACAAGTACTACGATCTTCCCAATTGGTGACCGCAGTCAATGCATCCACTCCCACTACCAGTATGGTTTTGATCATACCCGTGCGTATATATTGATCGGCAACGGATAAGGCATAAACAAAGCCAGCGCAAGCGACAGTGATGTCAAACGCGGGAATGCCTGTGATACCGAGGCGGTCTTGCAATAAACATGCGGTATTGGGTAAACCTTTATCGGGAGTCGTCGTGGCAACGATAATCATATCGATATCGTTCGCATTTAGCCCCGCCGCCTCTAAAGCGCGCAAACCCGCATGATAGCCCATGTAAGAAGAGGTTTCTTCTTCATTCGCTACATGACGTGCACGAATACCGGTGCGCGAAACTATCCACTCGTCGGTAGTCTCCACTGTTTTACTCAGTTCCTCATTGGTTACTACTTTTTTCGGTAGATAACTACCAGTCCCGAGTATGCGGCTGTATTTCATTGTTAATCCTCGTGCTTATGATTCGCTAAAGTCATTTCTACCCGACTGGCGATTTGCTGGGGCACTGCTTGCTCGGCTTGTCTTAAGGCCTGATAAATAGCCATACGAAAAGCCACTTCTTTAGCATTACCATGACTTTTTATAACAACGCCATTTAGCCCTAAAAAAGAGGCACCATTATAACGCGCTGGGTCAAACTGTTTTTTTGTTTTATTTAATACGGGTAATAAAAAAGGTATGGCTAAACGCGCCAAAATACTTTTTTGTATAGCAGCTTTAAAAAATTCTAACAGCATCCGTGCCGTACCCTCACACGCCTTTAAAGCGATATTACCTATAAAACCATCGCAAACGATAACATCAGCCTTACCAGTAAATAAATCGTTGGCTTCCACAAAGCCTATGTAATTAAGGGAAGATTGCGCAGCAAATAATTGTGCTGCTCCTTTAATGACTTCATTGCCTTTAATTTCCTCTACGCCTATATTCAACAAAGCCACGCGTGGCTTAGCCACACCATCGATGGCATGCGAGACGATGTGCCCCATCGCAGCAAATTGTAATAAGTGGATGGCGCTGGAATCTATATTCGCCCCTAAATCCAATACTCGCACCATCGTTGTGCTGCTGACATTGGTAGGCATCAAGCCAATCAGCGCGGGGCGATCTATACCCGGCAATGTTTTTAATACAAAACGCGCGGTGGCCAATAAGGCGCCGGTATTACCCGCGCTCACACAAGCGCTGGCGACGCCCTCTTTAACCAAATTAAGCGCCACGCGCATAGAGGAGTCTTTTTTGTAGCGCAAGGCCTGCGCTGGCGGTTCATCCATGGCCACCTGCTCACTGGCATGATGTACACGCAATCGGCTAGTATCATAGGGTTTTTTGATGAGTAATGACTTTAATACAGTTTCATCGCCTACTAAAATGAGGGATAATTGCGGATAATAATCCAGAGCGCTTAATGCTGCAGGCACGATGACACGTGGTCCGTGGTCGCCGCCCATGGCATCCAGCGCTACTGTGATAGAGGTAGACATAGTTTAAGCTGTCTTAGACTAATCTTCGTCGGAAATATCTATGGCTTTGTTTTCTAAGACTTTTTTACCGCGATAATAGCCTTCTTTAGTGATATGATGACGACGGTGCAATTCACCGGTGGTCGGATCACTGGACAAAGTTGGGCCCGTTAAGAAATCGTGGGCACGGCGCATTCCTGTTTTAGAGTGCGATTTGCGCGTTTGTTGTACAGCCATGAGTTTGCTCCCGAATATACTTTAAAATGAAGCGATTCTACCTGGTTTTGTAAGGGCTGTCAAAGAGCGGGGCGAGTGCAATCCTTACTTTAGAGAAACGGGAATGAGTGCCAAAAAAACAACGTCTTATCACTAAAAGGCGTGTACCCTTACTATTTTAGCTATTTAAGCAAACTAAGCCCTCCTTACCTATTAAAATACTGAAATTAGGCTCGAGTTAAGAAACCAGCAAAATAGGGGTAAAATATATTTGCTCTCACTGCCAGCATATCATTTGTATATATCTTTTGGAGTAAATCATGGCTAGTTTAAATCTACGCAAATTGGACCCAGAAATATTGAACGCCCTACGTATACAAGCCGCAAGGCACGGCTTGTCTATGGAAGAAGAGGTGCGGCAAATATTAAAGCGCAGCGTTCAAAGCCAATACAGCATAGGCCATATTGCACTAAACTTATTTGGCCCCAAACAAGGAATTGATCTTAAATTGTCACGACATTCTGCTCATCAGCCATTGGATTTAGATGAATGATACTATTAGACACAAACATCATATCTGAGCTAATGAAAACCACTCCTCACCCATCTGTATTAATGTGGGTTAATCAGCAACTCAATGATACGCTTTTTATATGTAGTGTAACTGTCGCCGAGATGAGTTATGGCTTAAAAGTACTGTCTACAGGTCAACGCCAAAAACTGTTAGAAACACGTTTTGAACAATTCACCGCACAGGCATTCTATGAAAGAATATTATCTTTTACCACAGCTGCGGCACACCTCTATGGAGAAATCATGGGCTATAGGAAAACACTGGGACGCCCCTTGAGCATCCTGGAGGGACAAAAGCGGCTATCGCACTAGCCAATAACATGGCTGTTGCTACCAGAAATATCAAAGATTTCAACGATTGTGGATTGGAGTTGATTAATCCATTCATTCAGTAAATTAGTCCGATTTTGGAACGTGTACGCTCAATATTCGGCTACTCGCTTGTTGCCTGCGATGGATCCCTCGCTAATGCCCACTTTCAATACCTGTCAATAGCTTTTTCCATTTTTTAAAATATTTTTAAACATTGACATTATCCACCTTACGTGTAATTATAAACCAGAAATTTATTTTCACTAGAGTTAAAAAGATGGCTTCTTCAGATATCACCCTCCCCTTTTCAGAGGCTAAGACACGCGCTATTGTTAGAATGCTTTTATGTTTTCTGCCCTTGGTCGGAATGGGCATCGATTTAATTGCACCGTCACTACCCGCTATCAATCATTCTTTACATATCTCTCCCATAGTAGCCAAAGATCTTATCGCCATTTATTTAATGGGGTTGATGAGTGGTACTTTTTTAAGCGGCACCTTATCCGATACGTGGGGTCGTCGCCATCTGATGTTAGGTGGCTTTATTTTATTAGTGATGGTTAGCATATTACCGCCACTATTTCCTTACCCCACTGTTTTATTGTTATCACGATTACTACAAGGTTTAGCTATAGGTACCTTTGGTGTATTGGCCCGATCAACAACAGCCGACTTATTAACGGGGCCAGCCTTATTGCGTACAGCTTCGTGGTTTGCCACCATGTGGGGCATAGGTCCTATCATTGGACCCATCATAGGTGGTTATTTACAAGTATATCTAGGTTGGCAAGCTAATTTTCTCTTTTTTGCTGTTTATGGCCTTATAGGCGCTATCGCCTGTTTTTTGTGGCTGCCCGAAACGCACCACAAACGCACCCCCTTTAGCTTAAAACAAATCAAGAATAATTTTGCCATCTTATTACCCCATAAGCTTTTTGTTAGCGTTAGTATACTCATGGGTTGTCTATATTCTACTCTGATTATCTTTAATACCTTAGGACCTTTTTTCATCGAAAGAACTTTAGGTCATTCCCCTATTTTATTTGGTCATGCTGCTTTTGGCTTAGGGATTGTCTTTCTGTGCGGTACATTTTGCTGTCGTGTTTTAATCAAATATTTTGCGCCTACAGAAATATTGTCTGTAGGCTTACCCGTAGTACTAGTATTTGCTTTATTAAGTATTTTAATATCGTATTATAGCCATAGCATATGGGGGATACTCATCCCTACCGCTTTTTTATTCTTTGCCAACGGGGTACTGTACCCTACCTGCATGGGCGCGACAATGAGTATGTTCAAAGAATTGGCTGGCAGCGCCGGAGGGATTACCACCTTAATTAATCTAAGTGTAACTACCGGCGCTGGTTTTCTGGCAAGTATGATCAGCGCTCAAAGCTCTAAACCGATTGCCTACACCAGCGCTGCTTTCGTATGCTTTGGTTTTGTTTTCTATCTCTGGGCAGCGCGTGCTAGAAAACCCGCACAGGAATGTCAATCGCAATGACGACGTTCCATGCCATTTCTTTTAGAGAAGGGCGGCTCTTGTAGGGGCGGCTCGTGAGCCGCCCTTCTATAACAAAAATGCGAAACTCACTTAAACCGCATCTCTAT
>JAJNBM010000034.1:0-15000 GCA_021156165.1 Gammaproteobacteria bacterium
ACCCATCATGAATCTACAAAGTACCATTGAACAGGCCTTCGACAACCGCCTAGATTACACCCCAGAGAATGTGCCTACAGCCATCCGCGCTGCTGTAGATGCAGTTATTGCCGAGCTAGACAGCGGCCGTCAGCGCATTGCTGAAAAAAGCAATGGCCAGTGGCAAGTCAATACCTGGCTTAAAAAAGCGGTATTATTGTCTTTTCGTATTACCCCCAGCTTCGTGATAGATGGCGGCTTTACCCAATATTATGACAAAGTCCCTCTAAAATTCAGCCACACTACCGCCGCCGATTGGGCCGCTCAGGGCATACGTGCCGTGCCTATGGCGCAAGTGCGTAAGGGCGCATTTATCGCTAAAAATACAATACTCATGCCTTCTTATGTGAACATCGGTGCCTACATAGACAGCGGCACTTTAGTAGATACTTGGGCTACAGTAGGTTCGTGTGCGCAAGTCGGTAAGAATGTGCATCTTTCCGGCGGTGTAGGCTTAGGCGGCATCTTAGAGCCCGTACAAGCAGCCCCTACCATTATCGAAGACAATTGCTTTATAGGTGCGCGTTCGGAGATTGTAGAAGGCGTGATAGTCGAAGAAAACTCCGTCATTTCCATGGGCGTTTATATAGGCCAAAGCACGAAAATTTATAATCGCCAAACGGGTGAAATCACTTATGGCCGTGTGCCCGGAGGTTCGGTAGTCGTTCCGGGTGCCTTACCCGCCGCAGATGGCAGCCATAGCCTCTATTGTGCCGTCATTATCAAAACCATCGATGCCAAAACCCGCGAAAAAGTGGCGCTAAATGAGCTATTGCGTGAGGCAGAGGTACCTAATCATGACTGATTTTTCCGCGGTCTTAGCATTAGCGCAAGCGCTGCTCGCGATTCCTTCTATTACCCCTGAAGACAAGGGTTGTCAGGAGTTGATCAAAAGCAAATTAATTCCCCTAGGTTTTACTTGCCACGATCTCCCTCATGAAAACGCCCACAATTTATGGGCGACTTATGGCTCGGGTGTACCAGTAGTGGTATTAGCGGGTCACACCGATGTGGTCAGTGCGGGCGATGACAAAGACTGGGATTACCCTCCTTTTGCCGCCACCCTCGACGATGGCTATTTGCATGGTCGCGGCGCCTTGGATATGAAAGGTGGACTCGCGGCACAACTCACGGCAGCAATGACTTTTGTGCAGCAATTCCCTGATTTTAAGGGTACGCTTGCCTTTTTGATCACCAGCGCCGAAGAAGGCCCGTCTCATATAGGAACCCCCATAGTCTTAGATTATTTAAAACGCATAGGCCAAAGCATAGATTATTGCTTAATAGGTGAGCCCTCTAGCGATAAAAAAGTGGGTGACACATTGCGAGTTGGCCGCCGTGGCTCCCTGCATGGACAATTAACCGTACATGGCAAGGCAGGCCATGTGGCTTATCCGCATCTTGCCGATAACCCCATACACAAATTGGGGCTATTCATACATGATTGGACGCAAATAAAATGGGATCACCCCCCGGAAGAATTTCCAGCCACTACCCTGCAAATCACCGATATGAGTACAGGCAATACCATGCACAATGTCATTCCCGCGAAAGTAAGCTTGCGCTTTAATTTGCGTTTTTCTCCAGCCATTACCCCGCAAGAAATTAAAGAAAAGACAGTTGCCTTATTAGAACACTATGGTTTACGTCACGAATTATCCTGGAGCGTAAGCGGTGATCCTTTTTTAACCGTGCCTGGCACTTTATTGAATTGTTGTGATAAGATCATCCAACAATTGCGAGGCATTTTGCCAAAACGCTCCACGGCAGGTGGTACTTCCGATGGCCGTTTTATCGCTAAAATGTGTCCCGAAGTGGTTGAACTAGGACTTTGTCATAGCGGCATACACGAAGCGAATGAGTGTGTGTCTATCCGCGATCTCACTGATTTAAGTGAAATTTATTATGCTATTTTAAAAGAGTTATTATTATGATAAAGTAATCCCTCTACCCGTATCTCAAAGCACAGATTGGGATGCAGGTTGCCCGTAATTTTGAGGTGAAAAAGCGGAGTTTATACGGGCATAAATGAGCATTTTTCAGCGAAAAATTACGGGCAAGATGCGCCCAATATGGGCTTTCTGCAAAAAAGTATGAGTAACTACTATGAAAAAGAATATTGCTGTTATCTTCGGCGGTCAATCCGCTGAGCACAGTATTTCCTTAAAATCAGCTGAATTTATTTTAAAAAGCCTCGATAAAAACGAATATACACCCTATGCTATAGGCATAGAAAAAGAAAGTGGGCTGTGGTATTTACAACCCAAAGTTGTCTTTCCTTTAAAAATAGACACAGCACCAGAAAATCTCGTGAGTTTATTGCCCGATCATAAACTCTATCATGTGCATACTAAAGTGGTTAGCGATGCCATTGATGTGGTATTTCCGATTTTGCATGGCCCTAACGGCGAAGATGGTACACTACAAGGCTTATTACAATTAATCGGTTTGCCTTTTGTAGGCGCCAATTGTTTAGGTTCAGCCATAGGCATGGATAAAGATGTTTCTAAACGCTTGCTGCGTGAAGCGGGTATATCGGTCGCGCCCTTTAAAACAGTGCGCTATCACGAATTAGAAGCTATGAATACAACGGAATTATTAAACGGCATCGGCCTACCCTGCTTTGTGAAACCTGCCAATATGGGCTCTTCTTATGGCATCAGCAAGGTCAATAGTGCAGAAGAATTACATGCGGCTATAGTGCTGGCTTTTAAATACGATCGCAAAGTATTGATAGAAGCCGCCGTGGTAGGCCGCGAAGTCGAATGCGCTGTGATGGGCAATGATTTTCCTATAGCTACCAACCCGTGTGAAATTAAAGTCACTCGTGAATATTACGACTTTACCGCCAAATACGATGACAATGGCGGTACTGAATTTATAGTACCTGCAGTCATGGAACCCGCTTTACAAGAAAAGATAAAAGCCCTAGCCTTAAAAACGTATTTTTGTTTAGATTGCCGCGGCCTGGCACGTGTGGATTGTTTCCTAACGAAAGACGGCATGGTCTATATCAATGAGCTCAACACCATCCCCGGCTTTACCGCCATGAGCATGTATCCGCGTATGTGGCAAGCAAGCGGCGTAGAAGGACCTGCCTTAGTAAAAAAATTAATAGATTACGCGTTTGAAGCGTTTGACCAGCAGCAAAATTTGTTAGTGTGATCTAGTTATTTCCAATAATGTATCTTTGATACGGGGTGCACTTTTAATCTCAGCCCGTATAAAGATACGCGTCTTTTTAATTCTTCTGTAAACAGACGATTATTGTTCAAGATCCCCTGGATTGCTTCGAATACCGTTACTTATTCTGTGTTTTCGCACTAGATCTGTGAAACGGTATTCTCGCAATGACGGCTCACAGCAACTTATGTCTGCGGCTTGGTGGAAGATAACAATGATTTTTTAGGTATTTCAAATAAAGACTAATAATACCTAAAACCCACCATAACTGGTACAATACTCTTATTTGAACAAAAGTAGTACACATTATGTCCGACATAGAAATAGCCCAACAAGCGCATATGAAGCCTATTATCGATTTAGCCCGTGAACAGCTCGACATTCCAGCAGAACACCTTGATCCATATGGTCACTACAAAGCAAAACTATCGCTAGAATACATAGACAGTATCCAAGGACGTCCCAATGGGAAACTGATATTGGTTACCGCGATTAGCCCTACGCCCGCTGGCGAAGGCAAAACCACCACTACGGTAGGTTTAGGTGATGCCTTAAATCGTATAGGCAAAAAGACTTTAATTTGTTTACGCGAACCGGCGCTGGGACCTTGTTTTGGTGTCAAAGGCGGCGCTGCAGGTGGCGGTTATGCTCAGGTCGTACCTATGGAAGACATCAACCTGCACTTTACCGGAGACTTTCACGCTATAGGTATTGCTCATAATTTATTGGCGGCGCTGATCGATAATCATATCCATCAAGGTAATAGTTTAAATCTGGATAGCCGCCGCATACATTGGAAGCGTGTTATGGACATGAATGATCGCTCTTTGCGTAACATTGTAGTCGGCTTGGGTGGAACTATGGACGGTTACCCTCGGGAGGATGGTTTCGATATCATTGCCGCTTCCGAAGTGATGGCGATTCTATGTCTTTCCACGACGCTCAAAGAGCTGAAACAACGCTTAGGCAATATTCTCGTGGGGTATGCTTATGACGGGCGGACCGTCTTTGCCCGTGACTTAAATGCGCACGGTGCAATGGCTGTGCTGCTCAAGAATGCGTTGCGTCCCAATCTAGTGCAAACCTTGGAAAACCACCCGGCCTTTGTACATGGCGGACCTTTTGCCAATATTGCTCATGGCTGTAATACCCTCATCGCCACTAAGGCCGCGCTGAAAATGGCAGATTATGTCGTTACTGAGGCGGGTTTCGGCGCGGATCTAGGCGCTGAAAAATTCATGGATATCAAATGTCGCAAAGCTGGATTGCAACCCGATGTCGTTGTACTTGTTGCTACCGTGCGCGCATTGAAATTTCAAGGCGGCGTTACAGTCCCGCATTTAACTCAAGAAAATCTGCGGGCATTGGAGGCGGGGTTTGTCAATTTAGAGCGGCATCTTTACAATATGCAGGAACAGTTCGCTCTACCCTGCATTGTCGCCATCAACCATTTCGTATCGGACAGCGACGCTGAAATAGCGCTGCTGAAGCGCAAAATTGAAGCACTGGGAACCACTGCGATTATTTGCCGACATTGGGCCGAAGGGGGTAAAGGTGCAGAAGCACTGGCTTATGCTGTAGCCGATATTCTGGATCGAAGCACACAGCCCAACTTCGATTTTCTTTATCCCGACGATATGCCGTTGTGGGAGAAAATTAAAACCATCGCCACTCGCCTGTATGGCGCAGCCGATATTGAGGCAGATGAGAAGATACGCTTACAAATAGAACAACTCAACGAACAGTATTCGCATTATCCCGTTTGCATCGCCAAAACCCAATCGTCGTTTTCCGCTGACCCTCTACTTAAAGGCGCACCCTCCGGCCATATCTTACCTATTAGAGAAGTACGTCCCGCTCACGGCGCTGAATTTATCGTAGTGATCTGCGGCAACATCATGACCATGCCGGGCTTACCCAAAGTTCCGGCAGCCGAGCGCATGGATATAGACGAGAATGGCACGGTTACGGGTTTGTTTTAATAGATATTATACCTTAGAAGCCCGCAACATCCAGTGTATTTTTTCATGCTCGGCAATGCGATCCCCTAATAAGGTAGTACTACCCTCGTCATTGTGATCTTGCGCTATTTTCAAAACTTTATACAAATCTTTTAAAATGAATTGATGATCCTCACATAATTCCGAAATCATTTGTTCAGCCGTTTTTTTAGAATCACCTTCTTTTATGCTGCGTAATGCATTAAATTCGGCGAAACTAGCCGGTGCGCTGTGTCCTAAAGTGAGAATACGCTCGGCTAAAACATCCACGCCTGCAGCCAATTGAATGTACTGTTCTTCAAACATCAAATGCAAGGTTTTAAAATACGGCCCACGCACGTGCCAATGGTAGTTTTGTGTTTTTAAATACAAAGTGTATGTATCCGCTAATAGCTTTGCAAAAGCTTGATAAAAATCATCGTTCATATTTCACTCCTTAAAATTAATCAAAACTATTCGTTTCCGCTGATCTCGTCATTGCGAGAAGCGAAGCGACGAAGCAATCCAGGGATAAAAAACCTGGATTTAAGCGTCATTGCTCTTTATCGATTTCATTATGCATGACGTTCATTTTCATTACCGAAGATGGATTGCCACACTGCGCTCGTCTAGTTCCGTGCAATTCCATCATTCCGCGAGTGTCACCGTACGCAGTTTTTATTATAGATCAGCTACCCGCTTGTTCGCAATGACGGCACGTAGCCCTGTGCTATCGAAATCTATTTCTAGGCAAAGACAGTTTTATCTAATCCCCAACACTATCCAACAAACTCGCATTCCCGCCAGCAGCTGTGGTATTTATTGACACCACTTTTTCCGTGCATAATCGTGCTAAATAGTACGGCCCACCCGCTTTCGGTCCCGTGCCGGACAAACCCTCACCACCAAAAGGTTGCACACCTACAACGGCTCCTATCATATTGCGATTCACATAGACATTACCCGCATGAATGCTGTCCGTCAAATGTTGCACCGTTTGATTGATTCGGCTGTGCACACCACAGGTTAAACCATAGCCACTGTTGTTGATGTCATTAATTACTTTATCCAGTTCATGACTTTTGTATCGTATTACATGCAAGAAGGGTCCAAAGACTTCGCGTTGTAACTGCGATAATTGCTGGATTTCAACTGCGCGTGGCGCAAAATAACACCCTTGTGCACACTCTTCTGATAATTCTACCTGATAAATTAAGTTAGCCTCCTGCTGCATACGTTCAGCATGGGCATTTAAAGTAGCCAAAGCATCTTCGTCAATCACCGGACCTATATCGGTTTCCAGTAAAGCAGGATCACCTACTTTCAGGGTAGCCATAGCCCCTGCCAACATTTTAATAATTTTGTCGGCTACTTCCTCCTGTAAATACAACACGCGCAAGGCCGAGCAACGCTGGCCAGCACTGCCAAAAGCAGAGGTTATCGCATCACGAACGACTTGTTCGGGTAAAGCCGAAGCATCCACTATCATCGCATTTTGTCCACCTGTCTCAGCAATAAAAGGAACAATCGATCCGGGACGTTCCGCCAATTGGCGATTAATCAAACGGGCCGTTTCGGTAGAACCCGTAAATAATATGCCCGCAATACGTTCGTCCGCGATTAATTGAGCTCCTATCATTCTACCCGAGCCGGGCAACAACTGCGCCACCGCTTTAGGAACACCTGTTTCATGCAATAATGCCATTGCCGTAGCAGCAATTAACGGGGTTTGTTCTGAAGGTTTGGCAATCACACAATTACCACTCATCAATGCGGCGGTCACTTGACCTAAAAATATAGCCAGAGGGAAATTCCACGGACTGATGCACAATACCGTACCACGCCCCAATAGACGATATTCATTGCGCTCACCGGTCACTCCTTGCATTAACCGTGGCATTAATTGCTTTTTGCCTTCTTCTGCATAATAGCGACAAAAATCAATCGCTTCACGCACTTCCGAGATGGTATCGTTAATGGTTTTACCCGCTTCTTTAACAAGAAGCGCCATTAAACGAGGTTTATGCAGTTCCAATAAATCGGCCATCTTTATTAATATCGCAGCCCGCTCCTCTGCTGCAGTGTGGCGCCAGCTTTCTTGTGCCTGGGCTGCTGCTTCTATGGCATCCTTAATATCCTCCGTGGTAGAAGCGAATACAGTACCTACATTCTCTTTTCTATTATGTGGGTTGTGGACAGCTGCTCCATTTTTAAAGCGGTAATCCCCATTCACCATCGGCCCTGCGTGGCTAGGGTTCTTACAAGCTTCTTCCATAGCAACCATTAATGGCTTTAATTCATTTGTGTTAGTCAAATCAATTCCCCTAGAATTAGTACGTTCATTATAAATATTCGCTGGCAGTGGAATGCGTGGATTGCGTTTAGGCTCATCTTTTGCCACTTGCACTGTAGGCGCCGCTATTAAATTATCTATAGCTTCAGTTTTATTGGCAATGCGGTTGACAAAAGAACTATTCGCACCATTTTCCAATAACCGACGCACTAAATAAGCCAATAAATCTTCATGGCCGCCCACGGGCGCATACACCCTACAGGGAATATTCAATTTTTTTACACCGACTATTTCATCGTATAAAGGACGCCCCATGCCATGTAAACATTGAAATTCAAAATCACGTCTTTGGCCCACCATTTCTAATATGGCTGCAGCACTATAGGCATTGTGTGTGGCAAATTGTGGAAAAAATTGTTTTTCATGTTGCAATAATTTACGCGCACACGCTAAAAAGGAAATATCGGTGCCTCTTTTACGTGTAAAGACTGGATAATCGACTAAGCCGCGCTCTTGGCTGATTTTAATTTCGCTATCCCAATAAGCACCTTTGATCAAGCGTACCATAAGACGTCTATTCACACCACTAGACAAATCAGCAAGCCAGTCGATTAAAAAAGAGCAGCGCTTTTGATAGGATTGTATCGCTAAACCAAAACCTTCCCAACCGCTTAAAGCCGTATCCGTAAATACTTTTTCGATAATATCTAAAGAAATATCGAGACGATCGGCTTCTTCAGCATCTACCGTTAAATGCAAGCCTTGCCCTTTAGCGGCAATAGCCAGTTCCAATAAGCGCTCACTGACGATTTGCACACACTCTTTACGGTGAGCAAATTCATAACGCGGATGCAATGCCGATAACTTGATGGAAATGCCCGGGCCGTGTATAGGACCTAGCCCATCAGCCGCTTTGCCTATAGCCAGAATAGCCTTATGATAAGCGCCATAATACCGCAGAGCATCCTCTGCAGTGCAAGCCGCTTCACCCAGCATATCATAAGAAAAGCGGTAACCTATGGCTTCCATGGTTTTAGCGCGCTGTAAAGCTTCTTCTATGGTTTGACCCATGACAAATTGCTGGCCTAATACCCGCATCGCATAAGCGACTACGGTACGTACTACAGATAGGCCCTTACGTCTAACAAAGTCCTTTAAAGTGCTATTGAGGCGTGCATTATCACTGCTAGACCAAGTGGAAAATTTTCCGGTTAACATCAGCCCCCATGTGGCTGCATTCACAAATAGCGAGGGGCTTTGCCCTGAGTGCTGCGCCCATTGGCCTTCGCCTATTTTATCTTGAATAAGCTTATCGCGCGTCGCACTATCGGGAATACGCAGCAGCGCTTCAGCCATGCACATTAAGGCAATGCCTTCATCGGTAGACAGTTGATATTGTTGCAAAAAAGCATCTAAACCGCTTTTCACATGATCCTTCTGGCGTATCGCTTCCACGAAACGGTAGGCTCTATCGTGAATATAGCTCAACTCCTCGTCCGGAAATGCGGCTATTTTTAAAAGTCTTTCTAGGCATGCCGCTTCATCCATGCGATAGGCATCCATTAATGCCTGACGGCGCGGCGGGAGGTTTAAATCATCATCGTTAAAAAAAACGGTCATAAAAGAACCTATCTAAGTTATTCTGAGGGTTAATGATACAAAAATTTACCGCTTTTGTCACCTTTTCGCTTAGCGAGCTGCGAGCCCCACCATCCACAGCTATCGCTGCATCAGCGAGGAGCCATGATAAAGATGAATAATTATACTTGCTTTGAATTATGCTATAATTTTAAAAATCGTTTTAACTTTAATTTATGGATAATTAAGATGGAGCTTATACTTATACCGCTTGGCTATGGATTAATCAAATTTATTGCCTATACGGCTTGGTGCTATCTAGCGCTTTGCTGGTTTGATAACACAGTTAAAAATAAACGTTCTATGGCTGTGTGGTTAGGATTTATCCGCTTATTCCTTGGGTTCATACTAGGTAGTTCATTAGGTCGAATCGGTTTTTCCCTTACGGGATTTAACTCGATCTCAGGGGCTTATTTCATGATGTATCCTGCCATCAGGGCGTTTGAATGGGGAATTATGTGGTTAATCCTGCACAGCCGCAAAATAAATATAAAGGCACCCAGCATAACCGCTGTTGTTTTATGGATTATAGGGGGTATTATTGTCTCTTGTTTAGTGGATGGGTTTTTATATCTATCGCTTCTCTGGCTAAAACACTTTTCAGGACTAATGTTTTGATAATGGCCACAGGCCCTACAATCCCAACAAGCGTTCTGCTTTGATACGCCCAACCTCATCGACCAAAACCAAGCCTTTAAATTGGCCATCATAGGCATAAAGACGTTTTAAACCAGGCGGTATTTCTGAAGAAACAAATGATTTGCCGTATTTTAGTAATGTTAACCACCATTCTGATAGCATGAGGCTAGGATAATGGGTCAAGGCTTTATCCATAGGCAATACGTATTTCTCTAAAACGCTCACCCCTTTTTGTGTAGACAGCTCCTGCAATTGATCTAAAGTCAGCATAGTATCGCTGTTAAAACCTGCAACCGATAAACGATGCAATGCAGCTAAATGCGCACCGCATTCTAATTTTTTGCCTATATCTTCAGCCAAAGTGCGTATATAGGTGCCTTTACTACAATGCACTTCTATGGTGAGAGTGGTAATGTCATAAGCAAGCAATTTTATACTGTGTATTTCAATTTCACGCAAAGGTCTTTCTACTTCTATGCCTTGACGTGCCAATTCATACAAACGCTTTCCTTGATGTTTTAAAGCAGAATACATGGGCGGGCATTGTTGTTGGGGTCCTAAAAACGTTTTTAAAACCGCGGCCACTTCTTTTTCTCCCAATAAAGGCAAAGGTGTCTCTGCTACGATTTTACCTTCCCTATCACCAGTGGTGGTGGTTTGCCCTAAGCGGATCTGCGCTTTATAGCATTTATCAGCGTTTAATAGATATTGTGCATAGCGAGTAGCAGCCCCCAAACAAATAGGTAACATGCCAGAAGCTAACGGATCTAAGCTACCCGTATGGCCTGCTTTATCGGCATAAAGCGTTTTTTTAATGGATTGTAGGGCATGATTAGAAGAAACACCCAATGGTTTATCCAAGAGCAAAATGCCATTTATGGCGCGAGAGAATGTCTGTTTCACTGGCACGCCCTTACTTGTCGGGATCGACAGAATCAATCAGCGCACTCAATTTACTGCCTCCAACTATAGAACTATCGTACACAAAGTGTAATTCTGGGGTTGTGCGTATGCGTATGGTATGCGCCAATAAATAACGCAATTTAGGTGCCATGGCATTTAAGGTTTTAACCACGGCTTTAATTTCGGATTCTGTGCCTAAGGTACTAACATAAATTTTGGCATGGGCTAAATCACGGCCCAGTTGCACTGCTGAAACCGTAATCATGGGCAGATCCCCATCCCGAAATTTTGACTGTAAAATAATAGCCAATTCTTTTTGGATTAAGTCCCCCACGCGATCAGTACGTTTGAATGCTCTCATAATGTTTTTGCCACTTTAATGACTTCATACACTTCTATTTGATCGCCCACTTTTACGTCATTATAGTTTTTAACGCCTATACCACATTCCATGCCACTGCGCACTTCCGCCACATCTTCTTTAAAGCGGCGCAAGGACTCTAATTCACCTTCATAAATAACCACGTTGTCACGCAGCACACGCAAAGGTAAATGACGTTTAACCTGCCCCTCTATCACCATACAGCCCGCAATAGCGCCAAATTTAGGGGAACGAAACACTTCACGCACCTCGGCAATACCCACCATTTTTTCTTTCAACTCGGGCGACAACATACCTGTTAAGGCTTGTTTGACTTCCTCTATAGCATTATAAATCACGCTATAATATCGTAAATCTACGCCTTCTGCCGCTACTAATTTTCTTGCACCAGAGTCGGCACGTACATTAAAACCAATAACAATCGCTTTAGAGGCAATCGCTAGATTAATATCGGTTTCAGTAATACCGCCTACGGCGCTGGAAATAATTTTAACTTTCACTTCATCGGTAGACAATTTTGTTAATGCATCTCGCAATGCCTCGGCAGAACCTTGTACATCCGTTTTTAATACGATATTTAAGACATTTAAAGCACCTTCACTCAGACGTTCAAAGACATTGTCTAATTTTGCCCCTTGTTGGCTGGCCAATTTAACTTCTCTGAATTTGCCTTGCCTATAGAGTGCTATTTCACGGGCTTTTTTCTCATCGCTCACAACCCATACATCACTCCCTGCATGAGGCGTTCCGGATAAACCTAAAACTTCTACGGGGATAGAGGGTCCTGCGCTATTAATCGCGTGGCCTGTTTCATCAAACAATGCGCGTACACGACCGAATTCAAAACCAGTTAAAATAATATCTCCTTTTTTAAGCTCGCCACTGCGTACTAAAATAGAGGCTATCGGACCACGCCCTTTATCTAGGCGCGATTCTAGAACGATACCGCGCGCAGGAATGCCCGTTTTGGCACGCAATTCTAACATTTCAGCTTGCAATAAAATGGCATTGAGTAACTCATCTATACCCTGACCTGATTTAGATGAAACAGAAACAAATAAGGCATCACCGCCCCATTTTTCTGAAACCACACCGTAGTTGGCTAATGCCCCTATAATTTTTTCAGCATCTGCACCCGGTTTATCAATTTTTGTTACCGCCACCACTATAGGCACTTCGGCCGCACGCGCGTGTTCTATGGCTTCTATCGTTTGTGGCATCACCCCATCGTCGGCTGCAACCACTAATACGACAATATCCGTACACTGCGCGCCGCGCGCACGCATAGCCGTAAAGGCTTCATGGCCTGGTGTATCTAAAAAAGTAATCATGCCTCTGTCTACCGTGACGTGATAGGCACCTATATGTTGTGTAATACCGCCCGCTTCGCCACTGGCCACTTTGGTACGGCGTATGTAATCTAATAAGGAGGTTTTACCATGATCCACATGACCCATAATGGTAACTACCGGGGGTCGGGTGATCTCGGTGCCTCCGATGGAGGCTTCTTCTAAAAAGGCATCACTGTCCATCTCATTGGCTTTAGCCAGTTTAGCAACGTGGCCCATTTCTTCAACCACAATCATGGCCGTATCCTGATCGATAACTTGATTGATGGTTGCCATTGCCCCCAGTTTCATCAAAGCTTTGATGACATCAACCCCTTTAACCGACATTTTTTGTGCCAACTCAGCGACAGTAATCGTTTCAGGGACAAAAATTTCATACACCATCGGTGCCATGGGTTTAGCAAATTCTTGATGGAGCGCACGTCGGGCTTCATCGGGCCCCTTTCTAGCACGATCTTTATTGTGCTGAATCCCGGCGCGTTTTTCTATTTTGTGGCGCTTACTGGCAGGTCCGGTATCGTCCAATTTACGGCGTAGATCTTTTTTATGGCTACGCTTACCGTCACCAAATTCATCTATATTTTCCTCTCTCGCAAGCTGTTTATTGTGAGTAGATTTAACTTCTTCTTCTAACTTTTTAAAGCCTTCGTCTAATGATAATGGGGATTGCGCCATATCGTTCGCTTTTTTCGTCCTTGTTTTTTGCGCGGCTTTATCTTTAGAATCGAATTCTTTTTGCACGCCCGCTTCATCACCCGAAATAACCTGCTCTTGTTCTGGCAAGAAAACTTCTGCTACAGGTTCTTGGGGCGCACTTTCTTCCTCGTGAGGGGGTGGCGACAATACCGCTTTTTTCACCAGCGGTTTCTTTTTCACCATCACATCCACATTCCGTACTGTGCTGCGTCCTTCAGTTTTTGCAACCGAAAGTTGAGTAGCCACATTTTTTTTCAGCGCGCTTTTTTTCAGCGTCTTAGGACTTTCTGGCTTTTCTTCAACTGCCGCCGCAGAACTTGGTTTTTTTAAACTGAGTTTTTTAGGTGAGGCAACAGATTTTTCTTTTACATCTGCTTTTTGCTTATCGTCATCTACTGTCATAAATCACCTCGAGTATATTCTTATTTATCACTCGCAAACCACGGTTCGCGCGCTTTCATAATCAATTGTCCAGCACGTTCTTCATTTAAATTTGTATCGATTGCTACTAAATCATCTATAGCCAATTCTGCCAAATCTTCCATAGTGATAATACCGTTTTCCGCCAAGCGATACGCCAGATCTTCTGTCATAGTGTCCATTGCCAATAAATCTGCTGCGGGTTGAACGATGGATTTACGCACTTCTGCTTCATGAGCTATCGCCTCTAAGGCGCGCTCCCGCAAGGCAGCAACGATATCCTCATCAAATTCTTCTATGGCAAGCATATCTTCAAGAGAAACATAAGCCACTTCTTCTAGAGTAGTAAATCCTTCACGAACTAAAATAGCCGCAATTTCCTCTTCTAGATTTAATTTTTCGGCAAAAAAATCTTGGTATGAGCCCTGCTCTACCGCCGCCTTAGCTTCGATTTCCTCTGGCGTCATTACGTTTAAAGTCCAACCCGTTAATTCGCTGGCTAAACGCACATTTTGTCCATTACGCCCTATCGCTTGTGAGAGCTGCTCTGGTTTCACAGCAATATCGATGGCATGTAAATTTTCATCCACCACTATAGACTGAATTTCCGCTGGTGCCATGGCATTGATCACCAATTGAGCTGGATTATCGTCCCACAAAACAATATCTACACGCTCACCGCCCAATTCATTCGATACGGCTTGCACCCTAGAACCGCGCATACCGATGCAAGCGCCAATAGGATCAATACGGCCATCGTTGGTTTTAACCGCTATTTTTGCCCGTATACCGGGATCGCGTGCGGCCGCCATCACTTGAATAATTTGTTCGCCAATTTCTGGCACTTCAATTCTAAATAATTCTGTCAACATGCCGGGTCGAGTACGGCTAAAAAACAATTGTGGTCCGCGCGGTTCATAATGCACGTCATATAAATATGCACGAACGCGATCGCCGATACGAAAAGCATCTGTTTGCAACATCTCTGAACGTTGCAACAAACCTTCGGCACTAAAACCTAAGTCCAATAATAACCATTCTCGTGTCACCTTCTTCACCACTGCCGTAAACAATTGGCCAACCTTATCGGCAAAGATATTTACCACTTCTAACCGTTCCGCTTCACGAATTTTCTGCAAAATAATATGTTTAGCCGCTTGCGCATCTATACGGCCAAAAGAAACCGATTCTATTTGGGTTTCTACCACATCGCCTACCTTCACCTGCATTCCTTGCGCTAAGGCCTCAGTAATATTTAATTGCGCACCTTCTATTAAGTAATCTTCGTCGGCAACAATGCTGATACGGCGGGTTGTAGTATGTAGGCCAGTTTCCCTATCCACATGCACGACCACATCCCAATCCGCGCCATAACGCTTTTTGGTTGCCATAACCAAAGCTGCTTCCAATGCTTGAAATGCAACTTTTTGATCGATACCTTTGGTATCGGATAAGGATTTGACTAGTAATAAAACTTCT